>NZ_JAYMSC010000044.1:0-63914 GCF_038900775.1 Paraburkholderia sp. JHI869 | reverse complement strand
AGTGTCACCAGTTCGCCTGGTCGCATGGCTGGCTCCGCAGTTCGCACGAGCCGACCAGCATGCCAGTGGTCAAAAACACGACATCTGTAAATAGCCAGAACACGACATTAGGATATAGCTCCTACATTCAAAACGTCGATAATTTATCTTATGTTAAATCATAAAAACCGACGGACGGTCCCGCCCGGCAAGGATCCCCGCTCGCGAACAATACGGTCCCGCTAGCCACGCGATCATCGGGACCGGTCGCTTGCGCCGCGCGGTGATTGAGCCTCCTCGAACGAAGGCCGCGCGGCAGCCGGCACGCGGCCTCGAAGCCTGGATCGTGTCGGTGACGACCAGATGGCACGGTAGCGGCCGCCGTCGTCTCCTGACTGACGATCCGCATGAAACGACGGGCTTGTAGCGAACGGCATGCCCGGCAAGCCGCGCACCGGCGACGCACCACACAACATCGCGTACACATCGGCTGGTCAAGCTTGCCCGGATACGTACCTATGCGACACGTGTGTGCCGCCCTCTCTCCGCGCGGTCCCTTCGCGGTCCAGCTCAGTAAAAGCCCTGGTCGGTTGGCTCAGCGGCTCACAGTATCATCGAGTCATATTTTCAGAACGACGTTCTGTTAGATAGAACAAAGAGACACGCAACCGAATTACTCAGGAGAGTCCGATGTCCAGCCTGCCGATCGGAGCGACGCCCGCGTCGCTCCGGGAAGATGCCGCCGCGCCTGCCAGTGCGGCCGAAATCAACGCGCGTATTGACCGCCTGCCGGCCACGCGCGCCATCTGGACGCTCGTGCTCCTGCTTTCCATGGGTGGCTGGTTCGAGTTTTACGATCTGTTCTTCACGGCCTATGTCGGGCCCGGCCTCGTGAAAAGCGGCCTCTACTCGACCACCACGGCTTCCTTCTTTGGCTTCTCGGGTCTCGGCGCATTCGTGGCGGCGTCGTTCGCGGGGCTCTTCATCGGCACGTTCTGCCTGACCGGTCTTGCCGACCGCTATGGCCGCCGCACCATGTTCACGGCGTCGCTGCTCTGGTACTCGGTGGCAACGTGCATCATGGCGCTGCAGACGAGCGCGCCCGGCATCAACCTGTGGCGGCTCATCGCCGGTATCGGCGTTGGCGTGGAGCTCGTCACCATCGACACCTACGTGAGCGAACTCGTGCCCAAACATATGCGCGGCCGCGCGTTCGCGTTTGTGCATCTGGTGCAGTACACGGCCGTGCCGGCCGTCGCGTTGCTCGCGTGGTGGTTCGTGCCGCGCGCGCCGCTCGGCTTCGACGGCTGGCGCTGGGTCGTGATGTTCGGCGCGTTCGGCGCGCTCATCGCCTGGGCCATTCGACGTCGCGTGCCAGAGAGCGCACGCTGGCTCGCCCAGCGCGGCCGCACCGAGGAAGCCGCGCGCATTCTTGCGAAGCTCGAAGCGAAGATCGAGGCACAGCAAGGGCGCTTGCTGCCCTCGCCCGTCATGGAATCGGCCGGTGCACAAACGCTCACCAAGTCGCGCTTCGCCGAGATCTGGCAGCCGCCTTATCGCCGCCGCACGATCACGCTGCTCGTGTTCAATCTGTTTCAGGCGATCGGCTTCTACGGCTTTGCTTCGTGGGTGCCGACGCTGCTTGTGTCCAAGGGCGTCACGGTCACGCACAGCCTGCTCTACTCTTTTGTGATCGCGGCTTCCAATCCGTTCGGCCCGCTGCTCGGTATGGCGATCGCCGACCGCATTGAGCGCAAGACGCTCGTCGTGCTCTCTGCGCTCGCCATCGCCGTGTGCGGCACGCTGTTCGCCATGCAGACTTCCGCCGCCATGCTCATGTTCCTCGGCGTGCTCATCACGCTCGGCGGCACGCTGCTTTCGGTCGGCTATCACGCGTATCAGGTCGAGCTGTTCCCCACTCGCATGCGCGCCACGGCCGTTGGCTTCGTTTATTCGATGTCGCGCCTCTCCGCCATGTTCTCGGGCTTCATGATCGCGTTCGCACTGCGCCACTTCGGTGTACCAGGCGTTTTCGCGCTCATCACTGGCGCGATGATCGTAGTGATGGTCGCCATCGGCATCTTCGGGCCGCGCACGAAAAATCGCGCACTCGACGACATCTCCCAATAATTCTTCAATACGAGGCTTTCATCATGCTCCCGTTAGCCGGCGTGCGCGTCCTGGATCTGTCGAATGTGCTCGCGGGTCCGTTCTGCGCCTATCAACTCGCGCTCTTCGGCGCCGAAGTCACCAAGGTCGAGCATCCCGAAGGCGGCGACCTCGCGCGGCGCCTGGGCGCGGACAAGGATGCAGCAGCGCGCAATATGGGCGCGTCGTTCGTGGCCGTGAACGCGGGCAAACGCTCGCTCACGTTGAACCTGAAAGACCCGCGCGGCAAGGCCATTTTGCTCGATCTGGTGCGCCACGCCGATGTGCTCGTCGAGAACTTCCGGCCCGGCGTGATGGACCGCCTCGAGCTTGGCTACGATCAGTTATCCAAAGTGAATCCGGCGCTGGTCTACTGTGCGATTTCCGGTTTCGGCGACGAAGGCGAGCTCTCGCGTCGCCCTGCCTACGACCAGATCATTCAGGGCATGTCCGGCGTGATGAGCGTAACGGGGGACGCGCAAAGCGCGCCGCTGCGCGTGGGGTATCCCGTCTCCGATACGGTGGGCGGCCTCACTGCCGCGTTTGGCATTTGCGCGGCGCTCGTCGACGCGCGCGCGAGCGGCCGCGGACGGCGCCTCGACGTGTCCATGCTCGAAGCCACGCTCGCCACCATGGGCTGGGTCGTGTCGAACTACCTGAACGCTGGCGTCGAGCCAGCACCGATGGGCAACGAGAATTTCACGGCCGCGCCCTCGGGCACGTTCCGCACCGGCTCGGGCCTCCTCAATATTGCCGCGAACGAAACGCGCCAGTTCGAAAGCCTGTGCGAGGTGATCGGCCGCCCCGACCTGCCGCGCGACGAACGCTTCTCAGCCCGTCATATGCGCAAGCAGTATCGCGAAGCGCTCAAGGCCGAGATCGAAACCGCGCTCGCAGCGGACAGCGCTGCGAACTGGGAAACGCGCTTGCTCGAGCGCGGCGTGCCGGTGGGCCGCGTGCTATCGGTGCCCGAAATCCTCGCGCATCCGCATCTGGCCGAACGGCGCTTCATTCGCGAGTTCGAAGCGACCGAAAACGAAGCCGCGCAACGCGTAACCCGCGCGGGCCTGCGCCTCGCCGATGCCGACGCCGCACCTGCCACGCCCGCACCGACGCTTGGCGCACACACGCGAGAAACGCTTTCACAACTCGGCTACGAAGCCGCCCAAATCGACGCCCTGCACCACGACGGAGTGATCTGAACCATGTCGACGACGAACACCACTACGCCCGATCTCGCCGCCCTGTGCGCCGACTACTGGAGCACCTCGATCACCGACATCCATCCGGGCTCGATCAAGGTGCGCGGCTACCCGATCCAGGAGCTGATCGGCAACGTGAGCTTCCCGCAGATGATCTGGCTGATGCTGCGCGGCGAGCTGCCAGGCGACGAAGAGGCCACGTTGCTCGAAGCGGCGCTCGTGGCCTCGGTCGATCATGGGCCGCACGCGCCTTCGATCGCGATCTCGCGCATGGCCACGAGCTGCGGCTTGCCGATAAACGGCGCCATGGCGTCGGCGCTCAACGCGCTCGACGATGTGCACGGCGGCGCCGGCCAGCAAGCGGTCGAACTCTATGCCGATATTGCCGCGCGCATCGTGGCGGGCAGCGCGTTCGACGCCGCGGTCGAGGCAGGTGTTGACGAATTCATCGCCACTCAAGGCAAGTATCTGCCGGGCTTCGGCCATCGCTTTCATCCGGTCGATCCGCGCGCCGGACGGCTGCTCGCGCTCGTCGATGCACGTGTCGCGTCCGGCACGATCAAGGGCCGCTACGCGGCGATTGCGCGCGGCATCGAGGCCTTGCTGAAAAAGCGCAAGGACCGTCCCGTGCCGATGAACATCGACGGTGTCACGGCGGTTATCTACGCCGAGCTGGGCTTCGCGCCGGAACTGGCGCGCGGGGTGTTCTGCCTCTCGCGCGCGGTCGGCATCCTCGCGCATGCGTGGGAGCAGCGCGGGCGCGGCGAGCGTAACAAGGGACCCATGCCGCGCCAGATTCCGTACGCCTATACCGGCGCGCCGGAGCGACATCTGGAGCAGTCCTGATCAACGCGTCGTGAAAGAAGCCACGTGCAAACGGCGATTTACGCCGTTTGCCGCGCGTGGATTCAGGCGTCCTGGCGTGAACGCGCAACGTGCGCGCGCTGAGCGGCGCGCAGCGCGCGCGAGTCGCCGCCGAGCGCGTCGGTAGCGCGTACCGCGCAATCGAACAGCGCATCGAGATGGCGTTCGACAAATGCCCCGTCGATGCGCGAACTCGGCCCGGCGAGCGTGAGCACACCACGCAACGTATCGTGAACGCCGAACACAGGCATGGAAACGCCCGCGGTCTCGCGGTCGCGCTCGCCGATCGAAATGCAGTAGAAGTCGCGCCGAATGCTCTCGAACGGCTCGCCCGGCTCGCCGCCGAACGCGAGCAGCGCGCGGCCGCCGGAGCCGCTCTCGAGCGGCAGCACGTCACCCTCGCGCACATGGTGGCGCACCACATGGTGTGAATCGACGCGATGCAGGCACACGCGCACAGCGTTGTCGCGCACGTAGAACGAAACGCTCTCCCCACTCGCAGCGGCCAGCTCACGCATGAGCGGCAGCAGAATGTCGCCCATGTTGAGGCTGCGCTGATAGAGCGCGCCCAGCGCGAACGTGGCTGGGCCGAGCTGGTAGCGCCCGTCTTCGAGGCGCAGCAGCAGGCGATGCTGAATCAGCGCACCAGCCAGCCGCAGCAACGTGCTTTTATAGAGGCCTGTGCGCGCCGCGAGTTCGGCAAGCGTAAGCGCGCCGTCTCCTTGGCGAAACGCGAACAGGATGGCACACGCGCGGTCGATGACAGCGACGCCTTCTTCTTTCTTGACCGTACCAGCCGGGTCTTGCGCAGGCATGAATGTGTGTTGCGGGAATGAGGAACGAGTCTGATTTTACGCGATCTCGTGCGTGTTTCCCGCACCCGTTGAATCCTTCGCCTGCCTGCGCATCCGCCCTGTCACTTCGTCCGCGCCACGGAATCGCGCATCGTCACGCTTACCGGGAAGGTGCGCTCGATCGGCCACTGCGTGCCGTAGCACTGGTTGATGAGCCAGCGCACCGCGTTGCGCGTGAGTTCGGCGGTGGGAATGTGCACCGACGTCAGGGCCGGTGCCATATAGGCCGCCGAATAATCATCGTCGTAGCCGATTACCGAAACGTCGTGCGGCACGCGCAACCCGGCTTGCTGCAGGCGCGCGAGCGCACTCATGGCCATCGTGTCGTTCGCGCAGAAAAGTCCGGTGAAGCGGTGCTTGCGCTCGAGAAGCGCCCCGGCTGCAACATAGCCGCCTTCGGGCGAAAAGTCGGAGACGATATGCGGCACGGTTCTGCGCTCGATGCCGTGGCGCGCCAGTTCGGCGAAAAAGCCATGCAGACGCGCAGCGTTGTCCGACGACGTGGACGGACCGCCGATCACCGCAAGCTCGCGATGTCCGTGTTCGATGAGCGTGCGAGCGGCCATCTCGCCGCCGTGAAAGTGATCGGCGCAGAACGATGCTTCGGGTAACTGATCGAACGCGCGGTTCAGGAAGGCCATGCGTGGGTGCATGGCGTGCAGCATCTGCAAGTCGTCGTCGTAGAGATCGTGGCTGATGACCACCACGCCGTCGCAGTCGCGGCCAATCAGGAAACGCACGGCCTCGATGGCCTGCTCGCGCGGCGAAGCTTCGCCGCAGCCCGTGGCCACCACCACATGACGCCGCACGGCGCGCAGTTGCGTATCCGTTTCCTTCAGGATGGTGCCGTAGTACGAGCCGAAAAAGGTCGGCACGAAAATACCGATGATGCCAAGCGACTTCGTGGCCATTGCCCGGCCGATGGACGAGGGCCGGAAGTTGAGTTGCTCGATCGCGGCCTGCACGCGCGCGGCCGCCTCCGCCGACACCGGACCGTTTCCCGATATTGCCCGCGAAGCCGTCGAAAGGCCCACGCCGGCCAGCGCCGCCACGTCTTTCAGGGTCGCCACGTTCCTGGTCTCTCTCTCTTTGTGGGTTGTGTCCATCAAATCCGCGCGCCGGTTTCTTCGTCGAACAGCGAAACATGCGCACCGTCGATGGAGAACGGCACGGCCGCCTCGCTTGCAAGCGGCGTCTTGTCCTGATCGATCGACGCGATCTGCCCCCCCTGATGCTCGATCCACAATACACGATGATTGCCCATGGGCTCCACGAGCGTCAAGCGTCCTTCCCACGCCGCTTCGTGCGGGCGCACCGCACCGGCTGCGCGGACGTCTTCCGGGCGCACGCCGAGCACGCAGGCGCGCGTCGGATCGGGCGTGCCCTTGAACGCGTAACCCGAGACATCGACGTCGAGGCCCGGCCCGCGAAAGCGCAGCCGGCCTTCGTCGGCTTCGAGCCTGCCACGGAGCAGGTTCATCGGCGGCGCGCCGAGGAAAGTCGCGACGAACAGGTTTTCGGGGCGCGCGTAGACTTCTGCCGGCGTGCCGAACTGCTGGATCGCCCCGCCCTTCATGACCGCCATACGCGTGGCAAGCGTCATCGCCTCGACCTGGTCGTGCGTCACGTAGATCATCGTCGCGCCGAGTTGCTGGTGCAGTTGCTTAAGCTCCCGGCGCAATTCGGTGCGCAACTTGGCGTCGAGGTTCGAGAGCGGCTCGTCGAACAGGAACACATCTGCCTCGCGCACGAGTGCGCGCCCGATCGCCACGCGCTGGCGCTGGCCGCCCGAGAGCTGCGCGGGCTTGCGCGAAAGCAGTGGCCCGAGCTGCAGCATGTCGGCGGCGCGCTTCACGCGGCGGTCGATCTCCGCCTTCGGCGTGCCATTGATACGCAGTGCGAACGAGAGATTGCGCTCCACGTTCATGGTCGGATAAAGCGCGTACGACTGGAACACGAGCGCCACGCCCCGATCTTTCGGGTCGGCCCATGTCATGTCCTCGCCGCCGATCTCGATGCTGCCGTCGGTCACGTCGACGAGGCCCGCGATGCTGTGCAGCAAGGTGGATTTGCCGCAGCCCGAGGGCCCGAGCAGCACGACGAACTCGCCAGCGCGCACGTCGAGATCGAGCTCGTCGATCACCGTGTTCGCGCCGAGGTCGATGCGCAGATTGCGTACGGAAACGTTCGTGAGATTGCCCATGCCCTGCTCCTAGCCTTTCACCGCGCCCGAGGCGATGCCGCGCACGAACCAGCGCCCGGAAATGAAGTAGATCGCGAGCGGCACGGCCGACGTGAGGATCGTCGCGGCCATGTTGACGTTATAGATACGCTCGCCGGTCGTTGTATTGATGATGTTGTTGAGCTGCACAGTCATCGGCAGATTCTTCGTGCCCGCGAACACGAGGCCGAGAATGTAGTCGTTCCAGATGCCGGTGACCTGCATGATGATCGCCACGACGATGATCGGCACCGACATCGGCAGCATGAGTTGCACGAAGATGCGCCAGAACCCGCCGCCGTCGATGCGCGCCGCCTTGAACAGCTCCTGCGGCAAGGACGCATAGTAGTTGCGGAACAGGAGCGTCATGACCGGCATGCCGAAGATCGTGTGAATCAGGACTATACCCGGCAGCGAACTGAAGAGATGCACAAAGGCCAGCACGCGCACGAGCGGGTACACCATGACCTGCACAGGAATGAAAGCGCCCGCGAGCAGAATGCCGAACAGCACGCCCGAGCCGCGCGGCCGCCAGAACGACAGCGCGTAGCCATTCACTGCGCCCACGGCAATCGAGATGACCGTGCTCGGCACGACGATGCGCACCGAATTCCAGAAACCCACCCGAATGCCGTCGCAGTCGAGGCCCGTGCAGGCGGCGGACCACGCATCGCGCCACGGCGCAAGCGTGAAATTCGCCGGGAGCGCGAGCAGATGCCCGAGGCGAATCTCGGCCATCGGCTTCACCGAGGTCACGAGCATCACATAGAGCGGCAGCAGGAAGAACAGCGCCGCCGTGAACAGAAACGCGTAAACTCCGAGCCGCGCGGGCGTGAAGTGCTTGCGGGGCTTGCGCCTCGCTTGCACCGCACGCGGTTGAGCGGATGCAGGACGCAGCGAATCGGCCAAAGGTGTGCTCATGCCCGGTCTCCTTTGAGCGCCGCGCGGCTGCGCGCGTAGAAGAACGGCGCGAGAATCGCGAGCACGGTGGCGAGCAGCACGATCGACGCCGCCGATGCGAGTCCGATGTTCGCGCGATTGAACAGGTAGTCCATGATGAATTTCGCGGGCACCTCGCTCGCGGTGCCGGGGCCGCCCTGCGTCATCGCGACCACCGCGTCGTAGAGCTTGACGACCATGACGAAGAGCAGCACGAACGCGGTGGAAAGCGAGGTTTTGAGCATCGGCACGACGATGCTTGCGTACACGCGCCAGCGCGGAATGCCGTCGAGGCGCGCGGCCTTCCAGATCTCGTCGTCGATGCCGCGCAGGCCCGCGAGCAGGAGCGCCATCACGAGGCCCGAGGCCTGCCACACCGTCGCGATCACGAGCGTGTAGATCGCAAAGCGCTGCGTGACGATCCAGTCGAAGCGCGCGTGCTCGAATCCCATCTGCCGCAGCACGGCCTGCACGCCGAGTTCGGGATTGAGGATCCACTGCCACACGAGCCCCGTTGCGACGAACGACATCGCATAGGGATAGAGAAACACGGTGCGCAGCGCGCCTTCCGCCACGACACGCTGGTCGATGAAGATCGCGAGCAGCAGCCCGATCACGAGGCACGCCGCGATGAAGCACACGCCGTAGATCACGAGATTCTGCAGCGACAGGATCCAGCGGTCGTTCTGGAAGAGCCGCACATACTGCGTCACGCCCGCGAACGTGTTGGTTGGCAGCGAGCGCGATAAGCTGAAGGAGACGCGCGCCGTAAACAGCATCGTGCCGAGATACGCGAACAGGACCGTCGCCGCCATTGGCGCGAGTGCGATCCAGGCGGCGAGCGAGAGCCGCCGCCGCGCGGGGCGCGCGCTGCGCGCTTGCCCCGCTTGACGTTTGGCCTGTTGCAGCTTGGCGGCGTACATGGTTCGTCAGCTCTTGATTGCCGTGGCGAAGGCCTTCTGCGCGTCTTCGGCCGACTGGTTCTTGTTCCAGAAGTTCGTGATGACGTCCTGGAGCGCGCCCTGGACATCAGGCGGAATCAGCATTTCCGGATTCGGCAGTTGCCGCGACTTGTCCTTCATGATCGTCATGCCCTCTTTCGCGCAGATGTCGAAGCCCGAAGTGTCCACGTCCGGGCGAATCGGAATCGAGCCCTTGCGCTGGTTGAACGCAACCTGCGGGGCCGGCGATGTCATCACCGTGGCGAGCAGTTGCTGCGCCTTCACCTGCTCGGG
The DNA here is from genome assembly GCF_038900775.1 of Paraburkholderia sp. JHI869. Lineage (NCBI taxonomy): Bacteria > Pseudomonadati > Pseudomonadota > Betaproteobacteria > Burkholderiales > Burkholderiaceae > Paraburkholderia > Paraburkholderia sp. JHI869. The sequence goes on along the minus strand of NZ_JAYMSC010000044.1, from coordinate 54,472 downwards.
GTTGTCGGTCTTCGGGAACACGAACACGTCGCCGGCAATCATGTACGGCGACTTCGGAAAACCGGGGAAGCATCCGAAGTCCTTGCCCGCCACCTGGTTCGCGGCCGAAAACTCACCCTTGGCCCAGTCGCCCATGATCTGCATGCCCGCCTTGCCGGAAATCACGAGCGCCGTGGCGTCGTTCCAGTTGCGGCCCGGCGAGCCCGGATCGACGTAATTATGCAACCGCTTGAAGGTCGTGAGCACGTTGCGGAACGCAGGCGAATTCACGGCGTTCGCGTCGCGGTCGCGGTACACCTTCATGTAGAGATCGCGGTCCATGTCGGCGAAGATCGCATCAAAGGTGATCTTCTCCTGCCACGCCTGCCCACCCAGTGCGAGCGGAATCAGGCCAGCCGTCTTGAGCTTGTCGAGATCGGAGAACAACTCGTCGAAATTCTGCGGTTCACCCTTGATTCCGGCCTTCGCGAAAGCGGGCTTCGAATAGAAGAACCAGTCCTGCATGTGGATATTCACCGGGGCGGCGTAATAGTGCCCGTTCACCTTGATCGCAGTGAGAATCGATTCCGGGAACGTGCCGCTCCAGTTTTCCTTCGTTGCGACCGCATCGACATTGTTCAGGAGTCCCTGGTCGATGAGATCGTGAAACTGCTTGGACGTATTGAACTGCGCGGCGGTGGGCGGATCGCCGCCCACGATGCGGTTGATCGCCGTTGCGCGCGCCTGGTCTCCACCGGCGATCGCGTTGTCTACCCACTTGCCGCCTGCCTGATCGTAGGCGAGCGCGAACTGCTTGATCGCGGCCGACTCGCCGCCCGACGTCCACCAGTGAATCACGTTGGCCTTAAGCGGCTCCGCGGCGTGGGCCGCGAGCGCGCCGGCCAGCGCGAGGGCGGCCACGATGCCGCGCAGAACGGGTGCGTTGTGCTTCATTGCGTCTCCTCCGGTTTCACCGGCGTGGTCTGCAAAAGCTTATGGTTTGGAAGTTTCGCTGCCACGGCGCGTCAGTCGACATGCCCGAGCGTCGCATGCCGTGCCGTGGTTGTCACGCTAGTTGATGCCCTTTGCTCGGTAACCCTTGCCGAACGCCCTAAAGCAGAATCAGGCGCCTTCACGCACCATCGAGCGCGCGCCGCTGCGCGATGAAATGCGCAATGAGTTCCGCGCTGCGTTTGGGCGTTCGAACCTGCGTGTCGTAGTCGACATGCACGACGCCAAAGCGCCGCTCATAGCCGAACGCCCATTCGAAGTTGTCGAGCAGCGACCACACGAAATAGCCGCGCACGTCCACGCCGGCCTTGATGGCGGCATCCACGGCAGCCAGGTGGCGCTTGAGGAACGAGATGCGCTGCTCGTCGTTCACCTCGCCGTCGCTCACGCGGTCGTCCGAAGCCATGCCGTTCTCGGTGATGTAGATAGGCGGCAGGTTCTCGTAGTTGCGCCCGAAACCGATCAGCAGGTCGCGCAGACCGTCGGGGTGAACTTCCCACCCCATCTGCGTGCGCTCGACATCCTTGAGCGGCACTTCGACGAAGCCGTGCGCGCCGTCGCTCTTCACGTTGGTGCGGAAGTAGTAGTTGATGCCGAGGAAATCGAGCGGCGCCGAGATCGTCTTCATGTCGCCTTCGAGCACGAGCGGCTCGGTGCCCCGCCACAGCTCGAAGAGCTCTTCGGGATACGCGCCCTTGAGCAGCGGATCGAGAATCCACGCGTTGTGCTGTACTTCGAAGCGGCGCGCGGCGCGCACATCGTCCGGCGACGAGGAATCGGGCGTGCCGCGCCCCACGTTCGCGACGATGCCCTTGGTCGAGCCTGGATCGTTCGCGCGCAGCACGCCGGTGGCCAGACCGTGCCCGAGCAGCAGGTGATGCATGGCCTGCGTGGCGTAGCGGCCGTTCGCGAGTCCCGGTGCGTGATGGCCGTTGCCGTAGCCGAGGTACGCCGAGCACCACGGCTCGTTGAGCGTCATCCACGCGTCGACGAGGCCCGAGAGTTCGCGGCTCATGAGGTCCGCATAGTCGGCGAAGCGGTACGCGGTGTCGCGGTTGAGCCAGCCGCCGCGATCTTCCAGGTGCTGTGGCAGGTCCCAGTGATAGAGCGTGGCAAAGGTGCGCACGCCCTTCTCCCGCAGGCGCTCGAGCAAGCGCTTGTAGAACGCGATGCCTTTGGCATTGGGGCGCCCCGCTTCATCCATCACGCGCGGCCATGCAATCGAAAAACGATATGCCTCGAAGTTCAGGCTTTCGAGCAGGTCGAGATCGGCTTCCCAGCGATGATAGTGGTCGCAGGCCACGGCGCCCGTGTCGCCTGCGAGCACCTTGCCAGGCGTCGCGCTGAAGGTGTCCCAGATCGACGGCAGGCGGCCGTCCTCGTGGATCGCGCCCTCGATCTGATACGACGCCGTAGCGGCGCCCAGGAGGAAGTCGCTGCGCCACAGTGCGGAACTGGCGGGCGGCGTGAACGGATCGTCGGCAACTGCGGCGGCGGAATGCGGCAATGCGGTGTCCTGATTCACAAAACCTCCTGCGCGGGAATCACCGGCACATGCGTTTTGGGTGGCCGGATCGGGTTGAAGTGGAAGCGCTTCCACAGCGCTTGAGGCGCACAATAGCAGCGCCCAATTCCAGCGGGCAATCGGGGTTTCTCTGGACGTTTTTATGTAGCTGCTTCACACGTTTTCTGCACTACATGGCGTTGCTACCTGTAGGATCGCTACACGAGCATCAAGCATCCGAGCGCGACTCAAGGTCAGGACGCACTGCCGCGAGCGCTTCATGCAGCGTCGGGAAGATGTTCGCATGACCCACCACGGGCGTGATGCCGTGCCGATCCATGTCCGAAAGCAGATAGCGGTTCACGCGCCCGAAAATCACCTTCACGCCGCGCTCCGCGAGCGCCGAACAGAGGTCGATCACGGCGCGCCCCGCGGAATAATCGAGATCGGTAATCGCCGCCGCGTCCACGACCACACAATGCACGCGCGACGGCGCCCGATCGATCAGCGCGCGCAGTTCGTCGACGAACAGGTGGTCGTTGGCATAGAACAGGTCCGCACCGAAGCGATAGACGATCAGCCCAGGCGCCGTGATCTGGCCCGCCTGTGCGGGTTCGGGCAGCCAGTGCCCCTCCTCGTTCGGCACGAGCACCATGGTGTGCGGACGGTAGCTATGACGCACGTGGCGCAGCAACGAAAGGCCGATCGCGATGAGGATACCGTTCTCCACGCCGATCACGGCGACGGCGAGCGCAGTCGTTACCGCAAGCCAGAATTCGCCGGGACTCTCACGGCGAATATCGATTAGCTGGCGAATGTTCACGAGCCCCACGGCGATCGTGAAGACGATCGCGGCCAGCACGCAATGCGGCAGGTATTGCAGCAGGCGGCTGAAGAACAGCAGCACCACGAGCACGACGCCTGCAAACACAAGTTGCGCGAACTGGCTGCGCGCGCCCGCCTGGTCGGCCATGGCGGTCTGCGTGAGGCTGCCGTTCACGACGAAAGCACCGCTCATCGAAGCCGCCGCATTGGCCGCCGCGAGGCCGAGAAGATTGGCGTCCTCGTCGGTGCGCTCGCCATAGCGCTCGGCAAACGCGCGGCTCGTGGCGGCGCTCTGCGCGACGATGATGACGAAGCACGACGCCGCGACCTGCAGCAGATCGATCATCTGGAACCAGTCCACCGCGGGAAAGCTGATGCGCGGCAAGCCGCCCTGCACCGGGCCGATCACCGAAATCCCGTGGCCCGCGAAGTTCAGCATGGCGCTCGCCGCGATGCTCCCCACTACGGCGACGAGCGGGACGGGCCAGCGCGGTCGGACCTTCTTGAAGACCAGAATCGCGGCCACGACGGCCAAAGCAATGGCAAGCGTCGGCCAGTGAATCGTGCCCAGTTGCGTGACGATCTGCTTGATCTGCAAAACCGTGCGCCGTGAATTGACAGTAATGCCAAGCATGTCGCCGAGCATCGCCACGCCCACCTGCACGCCGACGCCCGTGAGAAAGCCTGCGAGCACGGTACGGGAGAGAAAGTCTGCGAGAAAGCCGAGACGAAACACACGTGCAATCAACAACATCACGGCCGTGAGCAACGCGGTCATGCCCGCGAGCGCGACATACTCCGCGCTCGAAGGCGCCGCCATGGTCGTGAGACGGCTCGCGAAGATGGTGGCCGTGGCGGAATCCGCGGCGACCACGAGGTGACGCGACGCGCCAAAGAGCGCGAAGGCAACGAGCGGCAGAAAGCCCGTGTACAGACCGGTTACGGCAGGCATGCCGGCGATGCGCGCGTAGCCAAGCAGTTGCGGCACGTTCATCGAGGCAAGCTGCACACCGGCGAGCGCATCGCGCAATGCGGACGCGCGAGACAGCGGCCGCACGCCGCGAAACAATTCAAACGCCATTACGCCATCCTTTCGAAATCCGCCTCTACGTGCGGTGTTTTATTAGCTTCGGGTTCACTGGCGCAGTATGTTAGCGCGCGTAGGCATTCCAGTACGTGTTCGATTGCAACGTCGTTGCACGCGCATCAAAGAAAGAGGCCAGCCCGCAGGCTGGCCTCATGGTTGATACGCTCAATCGCGTAACACAGCGAGATGGCTATACCCGAATCGGCGGCGGCATATAGCGGCATTCGTAGCGCTTACGGACCGTGCCGTTCTCGTCCACGCTTTCGAGGAACACGTCGAACTGCCACAGGCGCGCCATGTGCCGCAGCACTTCGTCAGAGTCGTTCGACAGGTGACGGTTATCGCTCATGAAGTGACGCAGCGTGAGGCTGCGATCGCCGCGCGTGTTCACCGACCACACCTGGATGTTCGGCTCACGGTGATGCATGTCGTACTGCCGCGAGAGCGCCTGGCGCACGTACTGATAGCCGCTTTCGTCATGGATGGCCGACACTTCGAGCGCGTCGCGCATGTCGTCGTCGAGCACCGAGAAGAGCCGCATTTCGCGGATCAGATGCGGCGACAGGTACTGCGCAATGAAGCTTTCGTCCTTGAAGTTGCGCATCGCATAGTGCATGGCCTTGAGCCACGGACTGCCGGCCAGCTCGGGGAACCACTTGCGGTCCTCCTCCGTTGGGTTTTCACAGATGCGGCGAATGTCGCTCATCATCGAAAACCCGAGCGCGTAAGGATTGATGCCACTGTAATACGGCTTCGTCACCGGCGGCTGATAGATCACGTTGCTGTGTGAATGCAGGAACTCCATCATGAAGCCGTCTTCGAGCTTGCCCTGCGTATAAAGCGTGTTGAGCAGCGTGTAATGCCAGAACGTGGCCCACCCTTCGTTCATGACCTGGGTTTGCCGCTGCGGATAAAAGTACTGCCCGATCTTGCGCACGATGCGGATGACTTCCCGCTCCCACGGTTCGAGCAGCGGCGAGTTCTTTTCGGCGAAGTACAGCAGGTTCTCCTGCGGCTCCGGCGGAAAGCGCTCGTCGATTTCCTCGGCAATCGGCATTTGCTGCTTGGGCAGCGTACGCCACAGTTCATTTACCTGGGACTGCAGATAAGCCTCGCGTTCCCGCCGCAATGCGGCCTCGCGTTCGAGAGAAAGCTTTTGCGGCCGTTTGTAGCGGTCCACGCCGTAATTCATGAGCGCGTGGCACGAGTCGAGCAACTCTTCCACGCGGTCCAGACCAAAACGCTCCTCGCATTCGGCGATGTAGTTCTTCGCGTAGACGAGGTAGTCGATGATCGCGTGCGCGTCCGTCCAAAGACGGAACAGATAGTTGCCCTTGAAGAACGAGTTGTGCCCGTACGCGGCGTGCGCGATCACGAGCGCCTGCATCGTCATGGTGTTTTCTTCCATGAGATACGCGATGCAGGGGTTGGAGTTGATGACGATCTCGTATGCGAGCCCCATCTGGCCGCGGCGATAGCTCTTTTCGGTGGAGAGAAAGTGCTTGCCGAACGACCAGTGGCGGTAGTTCACCGGCATGCCGACGGACGCATAGGCGTCCATCATCTGCTCGGCGCTGATCAATTCGAGCTGGATCGGATAAACGTCCAGTTCGTATTGCTCTGCAACATGCGAGATATGTGTGTCGTACTCCTCGATGAGTTCGAAGGTCCAGTCGGAGGGGCACGGCAACGGCCGTTTGTCGGCTACGTTCATTTGCACTTCCCTTTGCTGGGCGAGCCCATGCTCCTTGTGGCGAGCAGCCCCGGCGGCATGTCCGGGCGCTTCGGCGTCTTCGTGATGACCGGGCTCGTGCCCGGCATCGTGATCGCCATGATGCCCTTTTTCGTGGCCGCTCGTCTTCCGGCGCTCCGGCTGGTAGCCCCGCGCCTCATTGTGCAGGTGGCGTGTCGTCATGAATGCTCCACCTGCTTTTCGAAAAGCTCCCGGAACACCGGGTAGATATCCGCCGCGGTGTCGACTTTTTTCATCGCCAGATGCGGTTCGGTGAGTGCGAGCTGCGCGTATTCAAGCCAGAGGTTCTGCTCCTCCGGTGTCACCTGAATATACGCAAAATAGCGCACCTGAGGCAGTATGTCATCCGCGAGGATCTTGCGGCATTTGGGTGAATCGTCAGTCCAATTGTCGCCGTCCGAAGCCTGTGCGCCGTAGATATTCCAGTCGCTTGGCGAATAACGGTCCTCGATCACTTTTTTCATCAGCTCCAGCGCGCTCGACACGACCGTGCCGCCGCTTTCGGTGGAGTGGAAAAAGGTGTCCTCGTCCACTTCCTCGGCGCGCGTGTGGTGGCGAATGAAGACCACCTCGATCTTTTCGTAATTGCGCTTGAGGAACAGGTAAAGAAGGATGAAGAAGCGCTTGGACAAGTCCTTGCGCTGCTCGTCCATCGAGCCCGAGACGTCCATGAGGCAGAACATCACCGCCTGGCTCGACGGTTGCGGCTGCTTCACGCGATTCACGTAACGCAGATCGAACGGGTCGATGAACGGAATGCGCCAGATGCGCCCGCGCAGGTGATGAATCTGCTCTTCAAGCAACGCGATCTCTTCACGCCGGTCGGCCGGGTCGGCCTTGAGCGCTTCGAGTTGCTCTTCGAGTTCGTGCAGTTCGTTGACGAGCGGCGCACCGAGCGCGATGCGGCGGCCGAGCGCGCTGCGCAGCGAGCGGACAACGTCGATGTTGTTCGGCGTGCCTTCCGCAGCCCAGCCCGCGCGGATGCTCTTCCACGTGGGCACAGCCATGAGATGGGTTTTGACGAGGCGCGGCAGTTCGAGGTCGTCAAAGAAGTACTGCATGAACTCTTCGCGCGAGAGTTCGAACACGAAGTCGTCCTGACCTTCGCCCTCGTTGCTCGCCTGGCTGCCGCCACCGCCCCCGCCGCCTTGCGGGCGCGGAATGCGGTCGCCGCGAATGTAGTCCTCGTTGCCTGGGTGAACCATTTCGCGCTTGCCGCCGGGGCCGTGCCGGAACGACGGCTCAGCGATGTCCTTGCGCGGAATGGTGATGCTCTGGTTACTCTGTATGTCCTTGATGCTGCGGTCACGCACCGCTTCCGAAACGGCGTGACGAATATAGTTCTTCACGCGGCGCAAAAAGCGCTCGCGGTTAGCAATACTCTTGTTCTTTCCGGCTAGCCTGCGGTCGATGATTTGATGAAGCACATCCAGTCTCCCGCTCCAGTTTCGAATGGGCGAGGTGCGCAGTGTTCATTGCCGCGTCTGCCATCGTGCGTGCCGCGTTCACCCGCTCATGGCCACGCCGCCTGCGCCCCGCCGGGGGTCCGCTTGCGCCGCCGCAAAACTGCGGCAGCGCGCCCGGACGGTAAAGCCTCTTCGTTCACGACGACTTGCGCACCCGCAGATACCAGTCGCAGAGCAACCGGACCTGCTTCGGCGTATAGCCCTTCGCCACCATACGATTGACGAAGTCTTCGTGCTTGCGCTGCTCTTCCGCCGATCCTTTCGCATTGAACGAGATGACCGGCAAAAGTTCTTCCGTATTCGAGAACATTTTCTTTTCGATCACCACGCGCAGCTTCTCGTAGCTGATCCACGCCGGATTCTTCCCGGCATTGGCCGCACGCGCGCGCAGCACGAAGTTCACGATCTCGTTGCGGAAGTCCTTCGGGTTGCTGATGCCCGCGGGCTTTTCGATCTTCTCCAGCTCGGCGTTCAACGCCGCGCGATCGAAGCTCTCACCCGTGTCGTGGTCGCGGAACTCCTGGTCCTGAATCCAGAAGTCGGCGTACGTAACGTAGCGGTCGAAGATGTTCTGCCCGTATTCGGAATACGACTCGAGGTAGGCAGTCTGAATCTCCTTGCCGATGAATTCGGCGTAACGCGAGGCCAGCACGTCCTTCACGAACGACAGGTACTTCTGCTCGGTTTCCGGCGGGAACTGCTCGCGCTCGATCTGCTGTTCGAGCACGTACATGAGGTGCACCGGATTCGCGGCCACTTCGGTCGAGTCGAAGTTGAACACGCGCGAAAGGATCTTGAACGCGAAACGCGTCGAAACCCCGTTCATGCCTTCGTCCACACCGGCGAAGTCGCGGTACTCCTGGTACGACTTCGCTTTTGGATCGGTGTCCTTGAGGTTTTCGCCGTCGTACACCTGCATCTTCGAGAAGAGGCTGGAGTTCTCGGGCTCCTGCAAGCGCGTGAGCACCGACATTTGCGCCATCATCTTGAGCGTGCCCGGCGCGCACACGGCCTCGGCCAGCGACGAATTGCGCAAGAGCTTCTCGTAGATCTTCATCTCTTCCGAGTAGCGCAGGCAGTACGGCACCTTCACCACGAAGATACGATCGAGCAGTGCCTCGTTGTTGCGGTTGTTGCGGAAGGCCTTCCACTCCGATTCGTTCGAGTGCGCGAGGATGATGCCGTTGAACGGAATTGCCCCGAATCCTTCGGTGCCCTTGAAGTTGCCTTCCTGGGTGGCCGTGAGCAGCGGGTGCAGCACCTTGATCGGCGCCTTGAACATTTCGACGAATTCGAGCAAGCCCTGATTCGCGAGACACAGGCCACCGGAGTAGCTGTACGCGTCTGCGTCGTCCTGTGCGTATTGCTCGAGCTTGCGGATGTCCACCTTGCCGACGAGCGATGAGATGTCCTGATTGTTCTCGTCGCCTGGCTCAGTCTTCGCAATGCCGATCTGGCGCAGGATGGAGGGGAAGCGGCGCACCACGCGGAACTTGCGGATGTCGCCGTTGTACTCGTGCAGGCGCTTCACCGCCCACGGGCTCAAGATGCTGCGCAGGTAACGGCGAGGTACGCCGTATTGCTCTTCGAGTATGGGACCGTCTTCGTCGTAGTCGAAGAGACCGAGCGGCGACTCGTTCACGGGCGAGCCCTTGATCGAGTAGAACGGCACGCGCTCCATGAGCTGCTTCAGACGCTCGGCAATGGAGGACTTGCCGCCGCCCACCGGACCGAGCAGGTAGAGAATCTGCTTCTTTTCTTCGAGTCCTTGCGCCGCATGGCGGAAGTACGCGACGACCTGCTCGATCACGTCTTCCATGCCATAGAACTCGCGGAATGCGGGATACACCTTGATGACCTTGTTCGCAAAGATGCGCGACAGGCGCGGATCGATGCGGGTGTCGATCTGTTCGGGTTCGCCGATTGCCGTCAGCATGCGTTCGCCAGCCGTGGCGTACGCATTGGGATCTTCCTTGCAGAGCGCGAGATACTCCTCGAGCGAGAACTCCTCCTCTCGCGTTTTTTCGAAGCGGGTCGCGAAGCTGCTGTAGATATCCATGCTACCTCCTCGCCGAGATCTGCGACCGATGTCGTGCGCGGCGCGCTATTCGGAAACGACATCGCTCAAATTCATCCTAAACCCTTTTGAAATTTTTCGCACCGTTAAATCGCGCCGGATGTGCCCTCGAAAGCTAAGCATTTTTGAGCGCTTGGAGGGCGCCGGACAACGACTTACAATGATCTTCCCCACTGGTGCAAATTTCAGACCGGGGTCACGCTCCCTCTCATATCCTGTGCCCAAACTTGCCGGGCAGCGCCATCGCCGCAATACCGCGCTTCTTCCTCAAACGCATCAGCACGGCGCCGGTGCACACCCACTCGTTACGATTTGTTCGCACGCCCACATGGCGCGCTCGTATTGCGCACTGCCACCCAGTTGTTGTGAGCACGCGTCAATGCGATTTTTTTCCCGTTTTACGCGTCGATTTCGCCAGCGTCGGTGACCTGCCGCGCATTCTTGCGCGTATGCGAACCGGCGGTGACAGGCCCTGTTCGCAGTAGTGGTTTTCCCGCTGCGATCGAACGACGCGCTAACGACCCGCGAACGACGCGCACACGCGCGATGAAGATGACACGCGTGACAGGTTGCCAGGTTTACACCCATGAGCCGCGCAATGCGCACAAAAAAATAAAGCCGCCGCGCATTGCGCGCGGCGGCCATTCATCGGGGCAAATAAATGTGACACGCGCGATTGTTACATCGCGCGAATCTGGGCGACCTAGACGAACTCGACTTCGACTTCCCCCAAACCGTCGATGTGGCCGTGCAGGAGGCCCGGCTTATCGATGCGGTGCGCACCGACATAAGTGCCGGTCGTAATCGTCCATTCGGGCTCGATCGTGATGCCCATCGCGGCGCAATGATTGGCAAACCAGACGAGCAGCTCGCGCGGGTCGCCTGCCGGGTTGCCCGGCGCTTCCGGCACGAGCGAAGCGCCGTCGAACGTCAGTTCGAGCTCGGGCGCGACGAAATCGAGCACGCGGGCAAGCGCGGGGTAAGGCAGCGCGTGGCCGGTGATGAGTGCGCCATTGTTCTGCGCATCGGCGAGCTGGGCGAGCGGCGCGACGTTGGGCCACTGCGCGAAACGGCTATCGACGATCTCGATGGCCGGGAGGATCTGGCCGACGCGTGCAAGCACCTCGTCGCGCGCATAGGCTTCTGCGCGCGGGACGATCGGTTCCGAAAAACGAAACGCGATCTCGAGCTCCACGAGCACGCGGAAGAAATGGCGGCGCTCGAAGCGTGCCGGCGAGGCGTGCACGAGCGGCGCCGGGATCGGCGCGCCGGAGGCGGGGCCGCCCGGCGCGCGGGCGCCGACCTTCCAGCCGCCCGTGGTGGTCTCGAGCCCGGCGAGCACCGCCTGCTGGATCGCGTAGGCCGTGGCCGCGTCCGGCGGCACGCGCTCGGGTTCCAGGGTTTCAATCAGATGATGATGCCGGCGCGCATTTACGAGGCGTTGCGCGAGATCGTCATGCGTCATGTCTGGTTCCTTGTTTGTGCTGTCATGCGGCGCCGGCGCTCATGCCGGCGCAATCCGTACTGCCTGGCGCCATGCGCCCTCCCTTGCCCTGTGCGGCGCGGCTCACGCCGCTTGCGGCGCCACCCCGTGCGGTCCGCCGCCGAGCATGGGCACGGGCCGAACCGTCCGGCGCAACGCCATGCCGCTCGCGGGCACCGCTGGGCGCCGCAGTGTAGCGCGCCGACCGGGCCGCGCAGATGACACGGCTGACAATGTACCGTAACGGCGCGCACATGGCGCACGGCGGGGCCGCGCATAGGGGTCAAAGGCGTAAAAAAAAGCCGCTGCGACGCAGCGGCTGTTTCTCACGCGCGGGGACGGCCCGCGCTGGTGATCTGAAGATCGTCAGAAGGTTTCCCAGTCACCGCTCGAACCCGCTCCCGACGCCGCCGCGCTCACGGATGCGCCTGGGGCCGCAGCGGGCCGCGCGGCCGGCTTGGCGGCAGCGGGAGCGCTGCGCGGCGCGCGCTTTGCCGCAGGAGTCGAAGCCCCGCCGGCCGATGCGGGCAGCGAGACAGAACGGGAACCTGAAGCCGCCTTGGCGGCAGCCCGCACCGGTTGTACCGGCGCCCCGGCGAGCGCTGCGTCGTCGAGGCTGAACACCGCAACGGCCTCGCGCAGACGTCCCGCCTGATCCTCGAGCGACTGTGCCGCGGCCGCTGCCTCCTCGACGAGCGCCGCGTTCTGCTGGGTCACCTCGTCCATCTGCGTGACCGCGCGCGCGACCTGGTCGATGCCGCCCGACTGTTCCTGCGAAGCCGCGGCGATCTCACCCATGATGTCGGTCACGCGCTGCACCGCGGCGATGATCTCGGTCATCGTGCGCCCTGCCTCGTCGACGAGCGCCGAACCCGCCTGCACACGCTCGACCGAGGTGTCGATGAGCCCCTTGATCTCCTTGGCCGCCGCCGAGGAGCGCTGCGCGAGACTGCGCACCTCGCCCGCCACCACGGCGAAGCCGCGTCCTTCTTCACCCGCCCGCGCCGCTTCGACGGCCGCGTTGAGCGCGAGGATGTTGGTCTGGAACGCGATGCCCTCGATGATCGTGATGATGTCGGCGATCTTCGCGGAGCTGTCGTTGATGTCGCCCATCGTGCCGACCACCTGAGTGACGACCGAGCTGCCCTTGTTGGCGATTTCCGAGGCGTTGGCGGCGAGCGCGCTGGCCTGGCGCGCGTTGTCGGCGTTCTGCTTCACGGTGCCGGTGAGTTGCTCCATGCTCGAAGCGGTTTCCTGGAGCGCCGAAGCCTGCTCTTCGGTGCGCGACGAGAGATCGAGGTTGCCGGCCGCGATCTCGCGCGTGGCCGTGGCGATCGATTCGGTGCCCGAGCGCACCGAGCGCACCGTTTCGGTGAGGCTGCGCTGCATCTGCGCGACACCGCCGAGCAGTTCGCCCATCTCGTCGTTGCGGCGCACGACCACGGGCCGGCGCAGATCGCCGGCGGCGATCGCATGGAAGGCGCCGAGCGCTTCGCCAAGCGGCTCCGCAATGGCGCGGCGCAGCGAGAAGAACGAATACGCGGCAGCGCCAATGCCCACCAGCAGCGCCGCGATGCAAGCGATGCGCAGTTGCGAGAACGCGGCCTGGGCGTCGTCGAAGCCCTGCTGCGCTTGCGTCATCTGGAACTTGTCGAGCACGGCGTCGGCTTTCGAGAGCCCGTCGTAGGCCTCCTTGAGCGCCTTGGCGCCCGCCACGACCTTCGCCTGGTCGCCCGACTGGACCGTCGTCATGAACTCGTCCGCGATCTGATGCAGCTTCTCGCGGCGCGCCGCCACCTCACCCGCGAGGCGAGCTTCTTCCGGGCCGCGCGGCAGGGCCATGTACTTCTTCCAGAAGTCGTCGGACACGCCGCGCAGCATCCGCGCGCGGTCGATCGTGGCAGCGGCGTCCGGCGAGCCCAGTTCGAAAGCGGCCCGGTCGAGCGCTAGACGCTCGCGCGCCGCGTAGATCTCAGCCAGGTTGACCGCGTGCGAACTGGGCATCTGGTCCGTGAAGGTCTCGCGATACGCGTCGTTCGAACGCGTGAGACCCAGCAAGCCGACCGCGCTGATCGCGACGATCAACGCCGCCAGAAAGCCCATTGTGATGCCGATGCGCGCCTTGATACTGATGCCCTTGCCCATGACTCCCCCAACGCTTGTGGTGTGGTCGTGCCCGACTCGCGATTTCGAGATGGCACTCTAAATAGCGTTAACGGCAGAGGCTTTCGTAGTCTTGAAATATGTATATGGTATGAAGTATTAGGGGATTACACCGAGAACATCTTACAAATCGGTGCCGAAGCGCCGACTGTGGCGGCGGAATGCGCAAACGCGCTCAGCCCCCTTCAGCCTGCGAGATCGGCGAGCGTCGGAATGGAAGGTTGAGCGCCCGCGCGCGTGACGGAAACCGACGCCGCGCGCAACGCGAACGCGATGGCTTCGAGCGCAGGCGCGCCGGCGGCGAGTCGCGCGGCCAATGCGCCGATGAAGGTGTCGCCGGCTGCCGTCGTGTCCACGGCATTCACGCGCGGCGCGGGCAGATGGGCGGGCGCGGCGCCGCCGACCAGCGCACATACGCCCTGCGCGCCGAGCGTCACCAGCACGTTGCGCGCGCCTGCCTCGCGCAGCGCCAAGGCCGCGCGCGCCGCCTCTTCCGGCGTGCTCGCGGGCAAGCCGGTGAGCGCGGCAGCCTCCAGTTCGTTTGGCACGAGATAGTCGATGAGCGGGAGCCACTGCGCGGGCAGCGGCCCGATGGCGGGCGCCGGATTGAGGATGGTGATCTTGCCGAGCCGCCGTGCAGCGGCGAGCGCGGCCGCCACAGCGTCAGTCGGCGTTTCGAGCTGGCAAACCACAACGTCGGCTTGCGCGAGCGCGGCCTCGTGACGCGAGATCGTCTCCGGCGTGACTTCGCCGTTGCTGCCCGCCACGATGACGATGGCGTTCTGGCTCGCGTCGTCGACGACGATCAGCGCCACGCCGGTCGGCGCGCCTGGCGAAGTCTCAAGCGCACCGCAGTCGATCCCTTCTGCCAGCAGCCCCGCGCGCAGCACCTCGCCGTTGCTGTCGGCACCCACGCGGCCGACCATTGCCACCTGGGCGCCCAGGCGCGCCGAGGCCACCGCCTGATTGCCACCCTTGCCGCCCGCCACTTGCGCAAACGCGCTGCCGGCAAGCGTCTCGCCGGGCGCCGGCAGACGCGGCGCACGCGCGACGAGGTCCATATTCAGACTGCCGACCACGGCCACGCGAGCGTGCGCTTGAGCGTGCACTTGGGTCGGCTTTGCTGCGTCAGTCGTCACGATGCCTCCTTGATGGCTTGTGCGCCTCAGGTGCGGCCGCCCGGCTTCCCGTGCTTCAAGTGCTTCAGGCCGCAAGCGGCGCGTATTCCTCCGCGCCGACCCAGGGCCCCGTCGATTCACGGGCGAAGAGTGTCGGCGGCATCACGCGGCGCCGCGCCTTGGCGCCTTCCTCGCGCGCGTTCGCAATGCGCTCGATCAGCGTGAGCGCAGCCATATCGCCGAGCGCGCGCGCCGGCTGGCCGACGGTCGAGAGCGCGGGCCAGGTGAAATTACCGAGTTCGATATCGTCGAAACCGATGATCGAACAGTCGCCGGGCACGCGCAACCCGCGCTCGGCGGCCGCGCGCAAGGCGCCGATGCCCATCATGTCGTTGCCCGCGAAGATCGCGGTCGGCCGGATGCTGTCGAACAGTTGCGCCGCCGCGCGGTAGCCGCCCGCGCCGGAAAAATCGCTTTCGACGATCGCACCCGGCGCGATCTCCACGCCCCGCTCGGACATGGCGCGCAGAAAGCCGTGCATGCGCATCGCGCTCACCGCGGTCGTGACCGGCCCGGTGATGCAGCCGATGCGCGAGTGCCCGAGTTCGAGCAAATGCCGCGTGGCGAGCCAGGCGCCGCGCTCGTGGTCGATCTGCACGAGATCGGCGTCGAGCCCCTCGATGTTGCGGTCGATGACGACGATCGGCTCACGGGCGTCGGCAAGCGTCGACGCCAGCACGGCGTCGTCACCCGCCGAGGCGACGATGAGCCCGTCGATGCGCTTTTCCTGCAGCACGCGCAGGTAGCTGCGCTGCTTGGCCGGGTCGTCGTCGGAGTTGCAGAAGAACACGCAATAGCCCTTGCGCGCGCACGCGTCCTCGACGCCGCGCGCAAGCTCCGCGAAATACGGGTTGGTGCCATTCGGCACGAGCAGCCCCACGGTCGCCGTGGCGCGCGCCTTGAGCGAGCGCGCCACCGCCGACGGCACATAGTTCAGGTCGCGGATCGCACGCTCGACCTTGGCCCGCACGTCCGCCGACACCGGACGCGAGTTGTTCACCACATGCGACACCGTCGTGAAAGACACCCCCGCCACGGCGGCCACATCCTTGATCGTCGCCATATTTATGTTGCTCCTGCTTTTTTGCTGCCTGTTGCTGCCGGCTCTCTGCGCGCCCGTTGTAGGTATGGTCTGGCGTCGCTTCCCCGGTCATTTCCGCCGGCCCGCGCTGCGTTGCGGACCGCGCCCTCGAAAAATTTGTTATGTCCTGCCTGGCCTGCTTCGCCTGCTGCGGTACGTGTCGAGCACGACCGCCACGACGATCACTGCGCCGGTGATGATGCGTTTGGTCGGCTCGTTTGCGCCGATCTGCGCAAGCCCCGCCGCGAGCACCGAGATGATCAGCACGCCGAAGAACGTGCTGATGACCGAGCCGCGCCCGCCCATCAAGCTCGTGCCGCCGATCACCACGGCCGCGATCACCTGGAGTTCCAGCCCCACGCCCGCGTTCGGATCGGCGGCTTCGAGGCGCGAGATCTGAAAGAGCGCAGCGAGCCCCGAAAGCGCACCCATTAGCGCGAAAACAATCACCTTGTAGGGCCGCGGATCGACGCCCGCCAGGCGCACTGCCTCTTCGTTGGTGCCGATACCAATCAGATAGCGTCCGAATACCGTGCGCGTCAATGTCAGTTGCGCAATCACCATCACCGCCACCGCGATCAGGAACGCCGGCGAAATGCCGAATGCGATCGGGTTCGATAGAAAGTCGAACGCGTCGCCGATATACGCCGTGCGCGAATTCGTCATCTGGTAAGCAAGCCCACGCGCCGCTTCGAGCACGCCGAGCGAGACGATGAACGACGGGATGCGCCAGCCCACCGTCACCGCGCCCGTGAGCGTGCCCGTGGCCGCCGCGGCGATGAGGCCGAGCAACGCTGCGGGCAGCGCGCCCCAACCCCACTTGAGCGACGCCACGCTCACCACCGAAGCGCCGAGCGCGAGCACCGAGCCCACTGAAAGATCGATGCCCGCGATGATCAGCACGAAGGTCATGCCCACGGCCATCACCACGAGATCGGGAATCTGGTTCGCGATCGTGCTGAACGTATCGTACGTGAGGAAGTGCGAACTCAGCAGCGAGAACAACACGACCATCGCGATGAGCGCGAGCGCGAGGCCCAGGTAGTTCGAGAAGCCAAAGCGCGTACCCACAGGCTTGCCGCTCGCCTGGACTGCATGCGGCGCCGAATCCGGCACACCAGCCGGCGCGATTTTGGTCGAACTGGTTCGCCCACCGGTTTCGTCACCCTGAGGCGACGGTTGCCCGCGCAACGGGTCGTTCGTCATGAAGCGCTCCCTCGTGGGTCGTCGTTTCGTTCCTGCGGCTTTCGCGTTTCTACGTGTCCCGGCGCCTCGCCCAATTCGGGCAGATCGCACGCGTTCGCGACGAGCGCATCCTCGGCGCGCAGCCCCGCAAACGCGGCGGCCAGCAGCTTGTCCTGGCTCCATTCGTCGCGGCGGTAGATCGCCGTCATCTTCCCCGCCGACATCACGCCGATGCGGTCGCAGATCAGCATCAGCTCGCGCAGATCGCTCGACACCACCACGAGCGCCCGGCCTTCGCGCGCGAGCGCGCCCATCAGCGCGTAGATGTCGAACTTCGCGCCGACGTCGATGCCACGCGTGGGCTCGTCGAACAGCACGACGCGCATCGCCTGCGTGATGTCGCGCGCGAGCCAGCGGCCGATCACGACCTTCTGCTGGTTGCCGCCCGAAAGCTCGCCCACCGGCTGTGCAGGTCCGGACGTGCGGATGCGCAGTGCGTCGATCTGCGTGCGCGCGAGCGTGTTCTCGCGCGCCGCATCGACCACGCCGTAGCGCGACACCGCGCCCACGTTGCCCAGCGTTACGTTCGCGGCGAGCGGTTGCGGCAACAGCAGCCCTTCGCCTTTGCGGTCCTCGGTGATGAGCGCGATGCCAAGGCGCACCGCGTCGGCGGGCGAGGCAACCTGCACCGGCTCCGGCGCCGCGCCCGGCGTGGGCGCCAGCGCCACGGTGCCGCGCTCCATGCGGTCGGCGCCGTAGATGAGCCGCATCAGCTCGGTTCTGCCCGCGCCGATCAGCCCCGAAACGCCAAAAATCTCACCTGCGCGCACCTCGAACGACACGTCGCGCACAGCCTTCGCGCGCGTGAGCCCTTCCACCTTCAAGAGCGCCTCGCCGATGCGCCGCTGCCCCAGATCGATGCGCTCGCCAAGCTCGCGTCCCACCATCAGCGCGACGATGCGCTCCGGCGTGAGGTTCGCCATGGCGTCCACGCGCACCAGCTTGCCGTCGCGCAGCACCGCGACGCGCTGCGCAATGCGCTCGAGTTCCTCGAGCCGGTGCGAGATGTACACGAGCGCCACGCCGCGCGCCTTGAGCCGCGCGATCTGCTCGAACAGCAGCTCGACCTCGCGAGCCGTGAGCATGGCCGTGGGTTCGTCGAGGATCAGCACGCGCATGTCGCTGCGGCCGTTTCCATCGGCACCGCCGGCGCCATCGGCGCTGCCGATCAGGTTGCGCGCGATCTCCACGAGCTGCTGATGCCCGATGCCCAGCTCCCCCACAGGCGTATCCGGGTCGATCGCCTCGAGCCCGACCTGCGCCATCGCAGCCCGCGCGTTCTCGCGCAGCCGCTTGCGATCGATCCAGCCGAACCGCAGCGGCCCCGACTGCGGCAGGCGGTCCAGAAAAAGATTCTCCGCAACCGTAAGCGTGGGCAGCAGGTTCAGCTCCTGCATGACCATGCGCACGCCGAGCGCCTCGGCTTCGCGGCGGCTCGCCGGGGCGTAGGGGCGGCCCATCAGCTGCATGCTGCCTGCGCTCGCCGCGGTGAGGCCACTCACGATCTTCGAGAGCGTGCTCTTGCCCGCGCCGTTTTCCCCCGTGAGCGCAAGCACTTCGCCGGCGTGCAGCGCGAGGCTGACGTCGGCGAGCACCGGCTGCTCGTAGGTCTTCCCCACGCCCGTAACCGTAAGCACGGCGGGCGCAGGTGACGCTACGTCGGGGACATTTGCATCCATCACGATCCTGTAGTCGCGAGCCGCGCCACCGGGTTCAACCGGTGAGTCGCGCCGCCCGGATACTGCGGGTCCGCACCGCCGCCGCACACTCCGGTAGAGCACGCCTCGAACGGCGCGCCGGGCAGCGATTCGCCACCCAGCGGAAGACAGCCGCCCATGCGGCCATCCCGGTACAAATAACGGCCGCGCGGCGGGATTCTTGAGCGCTTATTGCGTTGCGCACGCAAATACTGCCGCGGTGCTGCGTGGCGCCGGCCGCCCGGACAGGGAAACCGCCGCCCGCCCGGCCCGCGGCGACCGGGACGGCCCACGCCTTACTTCGTGACGAGCACCACGGGCGTTTCGACGATGCCCGACAGCTCCGACTGCTTCTTGTGCTCCTTGAGCGCCTTCAGCGCGGTGTCGATGCCGAACACAGCCTGCTTCGCCGCGTACTGGTCGGCGGTGGCGAGCACGCGCCCGTCCTTGAGCATGGGCTTGATGGCGTCGATGTTGTCGTAGCCGACCACATACACCTTGCCCTGCTTGCCCGCCGCGCGCACGGCCGACACGGCGCCGATCGCCATGTTGTCGTTGCCGCACAGGAGTGCCTTGATGTTGGGGTATTCATTGAGGATGGCGGAGGCGACGGCGTTGCCTTTGTCGATCTCCCACTCGCCCGACTGCGTGGAGACGATCTTGGCGCCCACAGCGTCCATCGCGTCCTTGAAGCCCGCGGTGCGCTGCTGCGCGTTGGTCGTGGTGGAAACGCCCTCGACGATGCCCACCTGGTCGCCCGACTTCAGGCGCTTGGCCAGGTAGTCGCCCACGAGCCGCGCGCCCTTGCGGTTGTCCGGGCCGACGAACGGCACGTTCAGGTCTTTGGACTTGAGCACGTCGGCGTCGAGCTTGTTGTCGATGTTGACGACGATGATGCCCGCGTCCACGGCCTTCTTCACCACGGGCACGAGCGCCTTGGAGTCGGCGGGCGCGAGCACGATGGCGTCGACCTTCGAGACGATCATCTGCTCGACGATCTGGATTTGCGCGGCGGTGTCGGTCTCGTTCTTGATGCCGTTGGTGATGAGATCGAACTGGTCGGCATTGTGCTTCTGATAGTCCTTCGCGCCGGTCTCCATGGTGAGGAAGAACTCGTTGGCGAGCGACTTCATGACGAGCGCGACCTTCGGCTTGTGCGGCGCCTGTGCGCGGGCCGCGAGCGGCAAGGCGCCTGTCACGGCGGTCGTAGCGAGCGCGCTGGCGGCAAGGAGGATGCGGCGGCGAATGCGGGAGTTCATTTTTGAAAGTCTCCGGTTTGTCGGGCCCGGCTGGGCCCTGCTTTCTGGTTATGCGCAAACGTTTTCTGCCGGCCCATTCTCGGCGCAGGCGCTGAGCGATGTCAACTCAGGTGCCGTTGCGGCATCGCAGCAACCCGCAACTCGCCCGCCCCGCCTCAAAGCCAGTTGATCCGGCGGAACAGGAAAAACAGGAAGATGTCGAGCACGAGCATGGCGGCAAGGCAGATCTGATAGCCAAACCTGAAATGTAGCTCGGGAATGTGCTCGAAGTTCATGCCGTAGATACCGGCGATCATCGTCGGCACGGCGAAGAGCGCGGCAAACGAACCGAGCCGCTTCGTCACCTCGTTCTCGGCGAGCGAGATCATGCCGAGGTTCACCTGGATGGCCGTGACGATCATTTCGCGGCGCGCGTCGATCATGGTGGACACGCGTTGCAGATGGTCGTAGACGTCGCGGTAATAGGCCTGCATGCCCATGCAGATCTGCGGGATGCGCCCGCCCACGAGCTTGCCCACGGGATCGACGAGCGGCGTGACGTGGTGCGCGATGATCACGAGGCGGCGCTTGAGCGAATAGAGATCCTCGATGATCGCGCGCGAGCCCGCGAGGTCGTGCTTGTCGAAGATGCGGTCCTCCAGCTCCTCGATTTCACTGGAGAGCGTTTCGAGCACGGGCGCGTAGCGGTCGACCACGCTGTCCATGAGCGCGTAGAGCACAAAACCCGAGCCTTCGCGCAGCAAGTCGGGCTCGCGCTCGCAGCGCGCGCGAACGTCGGTGAAACCCTGCTGCGCGCGGTGGCGCACCGAGAGCACGAAATTGGGGCCGGCGAAGACATTCACCTGGCCTGTGATGACTTCGCCGTCGTCGTCGAGTTCGAGCGTGTGGAGCACGCAAAAGAGCGTGTCGCCGTATTCCTCGATCTTCGGCCGCTGGTTGCCGTTCATCACGTCTTCGATGGCGAGCGCATGGAGGCCGAACTCCTCCTTCATCGCCGCCATTTCGCCGGCGTCCGGATCCTTGAGCGCAATCCAGACGAAACATTCGGGCTTCGCCAGATAGTCGCTGATGGCTTCGACAGTGACGTCGGCCAGTTTCTTGCCGCTTTGATACGCGACGCAATTGATTAGCATGTTCCTTTTCTTCCGCGCGGCGGGCCACGCCCGCGCCGCTTCGAGTTGCACCGGTTGCCAAGTGTAAGGTTTTCCGTTGACCGGCGGCGCCTCGCCGGGGTTCCCGAGCCGCTTGCGCCCGCCTGACGGAGGCTGACTGGCGCCTGAGAGCACTGCCCGTGCCCGCTGGGCAACGGCGGCGGCGCACTGCGCGGCCTACTGCGCGACCCGGCGGATGCCGATGTGGTGATCCTTGTCGAATGTGACGCTCGCGCGGTTGGTGTAGCGCGGGTCTACGAGGAAGCGCAGTTCGACCACAGGATCGAACTGCGTCGTCACGCCGATGCGGTGCACGCCAGGCTTCAGGTAGAACGTGACGTGCTCGCCGTCCATGAGGTCGGTGACGCGCTCGCCGTCGATGTAGACGGGCGCGTCGCGCAATTTGACGATGACGTTGCGGGTGCGCTCGCGGCGCACGTCGACGGCCACGAGGCCCTCGCCGGGCTCGGTGTAGCCCGGCTTCAGGATGCGCTCGGCCGGCACGGCCTTGAATGGCATGGGCTGCGGCTGCTCCTCGGCGCAGCCGGCGAGCGCGAGCGCGGCGACCACCGTGACGGCGGCGGCGAGGCTCATGATCGACCTGCGCGACGGCATAAGCGGCATGGGCGCTTTCCCCTTGTTTTACCAGGACCCGGCTCCTGGTTCGCGCCCATCATATACGGACGCGCGCCAGCCCGATCATCGTTGTTATATCCTTCGGGGAATGCGCGGCAGCGCTCGAAACCGGCACAAAGAGGGGGCAACGGCCATGTGGTACTTCTCGTGGATTCTTGGCATCGGCGTTGCGCTCGGCTTTGGCATCATCAACGTGATGTGGCTCGACGCCAACGGCAAATTCCTGAACGGACACGGACCCGGGCAACCCGGCCCGGAAAATGCCCCCTCGGCGGACGCCGACGCACAACGAGGCGAGGCGCGCCTCCCGTGACAAGACTGGTGTTCTTCTGCGGCCACGCCGGCGCCGGCAAGACCTCGCTCGCCAAACGCCTGTTCGCCCCGCTCGCCCGCGAGACCAGCGAGCCGTTCTGCCTGCTTGACAAGGACACGCTCTACGGCAGCTACAGCGCTGCCGCAATGGGCGCGCTCACGCACGACCCGAACGATCGCGACAGCCCGCTCTTCCTGCAGCATTTTCGCGAACCCGAGTACCGCGGCCTCATCGAGACCGCCCGCGAAAACCTCGAGCTTGGCGTGAGCGCACTCGTGGTCGGCCCGCTGTCGCGCGAAGTGAAAGACCGCAAGCTGTTCGACCGCGCCTGGCTTGGCGTCGGTCAGGAGGTGGGGCTTACGGTGGTGTGGGTGCACACGAGCGAGGAAACGGCGCACGCACGCATCGTCGCGCGCGCCCATCCCATCGACGCCTACAAGCTCGCTCACTGGGAAGACTACCGGCAGCGGCGCTTCATGCCGTCGGGCGCGCAGCTCGACGGCCTTCTGCCCTTCGACAACACCGCGCCAGCCGCGGCCGACTACGACGCCTTGCTCGAGCGCATCGTGTCGGCAACGGCAACGGCATCGACCTGAGACTTCAGGACGACTTCAGGCCGCCACCTTCGCGCGGCTGTCGAGCGTCGCGCCTTCGTACACCTGACCAAAGCGGTTTGCGAGGAACTGCTGGAGCGACACCTGCTCCTGGCGCACGAATCCGGCTTGCGGCAGGCGCTTTTCGCGGAACAGATCGAGCACCGCGCACATGGCGCCGGCGGTGGTGATCTGGATCGCGCTCATGGGCACGCCGCACACCGTCTTCGCGAAAATCTTGCGCGTGAACACTTCCTGCACGAGCTTGCCGTCGCGCATGCCGGTGACGGTCATGAAGATGAGCACGACGTCCTGCTCCGTGGCGGGCACCGAGCGGCGCATGATGGACTTGAGCGTGTCGCGGTCGCTGGAAAGGCGCAGGTCTTCGAGCAGGAACTGCATGAGCGCGCGATGACCCGGATAGCGCACCGACTTGTAGTCGAGCGACTCGACTTTGCCCGAAAGCGTTTCGCAGAGCGTGCCCAAACCGCCCGAGGTATTGAACGCCTCGTACTCCACGCCGTCGAGCGAGAAATGCTCGTGGCCTTCGAGCGGCTGCACCCACTGCGTGCGGCCTTCGCGAATCGCCTCGCACGGCTGGCAATACTCGTTGATGAGGCCGTCCACGCTCCACGTCAGGTTGTACTTGAGCGCGTTGGTGGGGAACTGCGGCAGCGCGCCCACGCGCATCTTGACGTCGCGGATCTCGGTGAAGCGGCTCGCGAGCGCATGCGCCGCAATACCGATGAAGCCGGGCGCGAGACCGCACTGCGGCATGAAGACATGTTCGGAGCCCTCTGCCAGCGCGCGGATCGCGTGGGTCGCGCGCACGTCCTCGGTCAGGTCGAAGTAATGGACGCCCGCGCCCTTCGCCGCCGAAGCGACGTTCACCGCGAGGTAATACGGCAGCGCGTTGATGAGCACGTCGTAACCTTCGAGCGCGCCGCGCAGTGCGGCGGCGTCACCGGAATCGACGCGCGCGGTGGGGATGCCCTGCGCCGCGAGCGGCTCGAGCGCCTTCGCATCGCGGTCGAAGGCCGCCACTTCGTAGTCGCCGCTCTCGCGCAGCATGTGGGCAATGGTGTGGCCGATCAGGCCGGCGCCTGCAATCGCAACTTTCATGTGTCATCTCCTTTGGTTTTCTATGCTTGGGGATGGGCAGCGCCCGCTCAAACACAGTCTAGGGAGAGACAAAAACGGTTCATAGACGCAAAACGATGCGTTTCGACCGGGTTTTTCGTCATTCTGACGATGCATTTCGTCGAAATGATGAAAATGCTCACATTCGATGGTGAACGCCCCGTCGTTCAGCCCCCGGTTCAGCCAGTCACCGAGCCGCGATCGACCTTGCGCGCGAGCACGATCGAGGTGGTCGTGCGCTCCACGCCGGGCATCCCGCCAATCTGGTCGAGCAGGTCGTTGAGGCGGTCGGGCGAATCGGCGCGCAGCCACGCCACATAGTCGTACTCGCCGCTCACCGCGCATAGCAACTGCACCTCGGGCATCCTGCCGAGGCGCTTTTGCACATCGGGTCCGTGGCGCGGCGCGATGATGAGCCCGACCCACGCCTGCAGGCTCGCATCGAGCACGTCCTGGCCGAGCCGCACGCCGTAGCCCGCGATCACCTGCGTGCGCTCCAGGCGCTCGATGCGCGCAAGCACGGTGGTGCGCGCAACGCCCAGGCGCCGGGCGAGGTTCGCGACGCTTTCGCGCGCGTTTTCCTGCAGCAGCGCGACGAGGCTGCGGTCGAGGTCGTCGAGTTGATCGAGGCGCGGAGGTCTCATCGGGCGGCGGTCTATATGGAAAGTCTGAACGGCGTCATTATCGCGCGTGACTGGACGCGCCGGGCGGCGGTGGCTGTGCGCAAGCGATGCGCGACGGGTATTTCCACGCGTTTCGTTTGTAAGCAAGTGTCGCAGCCGGGGCGTCGCGTAGCGAGAACGTGGTACTAATAACGCCTGCAGCCATTCTGGCCATGCTACCCGCTACGAAATGATTCAAGGAGTCACAATGAAGAAAGCATTCGTCATCCTTGCCGCCTCGCTCTCGATGAGCGGCGCGTTCGCGCAAAGCGCCGCTCCGGCCGCTTCGGCGACCGCCGCAGCCGCGTCGAGCGCCGACGTGCGCGCCGCGCAGCATCAGCAGCGTGTCGAAGAGCGCATCACGTGGCTGCATACGCAGCTCAAGATCACTCCCGAGCAAGAGCCGCAATGGAAGGCGTTCGCCGACGTCATGCGCAGCAATGGCGAGACCATGGCGAGTCTCTTCAAACAGCGCGCCGAAAGCGAAAGCTCGCGCAACGCGCTCGACGACATGAAGCAGTATGCGCAGATCGCCCAGGCGCACGCGGACGACATGCAAAAGCTCGTCTCGGCGTTCGATCCGCTCTACACGAGCCTGTCGCCCGAACAAAAGAAGCTTGCCGATCAGGCTTTCCGCCACGGCAACGAGCATGGCCCGTCGGGCAAGCCGATGAAGCCGAAGCACAAGGGCAAGGCGAAGCCGTCCGCTGACGCAGCACCAAGCGACAGTGATGCGGCCAGCGCGCCGGCCGCGCAGTAATGCCCAACAGTAAGACGCAGTAAGGGCACCCATCGAACGCGCCACGCTCCCATGCGTGCGCGGCGGCCCGATCCAGGGTACCCTTGCGGACCACGCGACGGCCGGGCAGTTTCGCCCGGCCGTCGTTTCTTTGGAACCCGATTTTTGTGAAGCAGGTCCGCTGCTGACGCCATGATTGAACTGACCCAACTCGACCTGCGCATCGACCCCGCCGCACAGCGCGTCGTCAAGGACGAAACCGTGAGCGTCGAGTTCGCCGCGCTTGCCGGCGAGCTGATGAGTCTCGAAGGCCCGAACCGCTATGCGCCGGGCGACGCGATCATCACCGGTTCGACCGGCGATCGCTGGGTCGTATCGCGCGACCGATTCGATGCGAAGTACCTGCCGGCGAGCGACACTCTCACCCACGGCGACTCAGGCGCGTATCGCAACCGCCAGGTCGTGGTGCTCGCAAGGCGCATGGACGAGCCGTTCACGCTCGTGCGTTCGGCCGGCGGCGACCGCCTGAGCGGCGTGGCCGGCGACTGGGTCATGCAATATGCGCCCGGCGACTATGGCGTCGTGCAGGCCGCGCGTTTCGCCAAGGTCTACAAGCTCGTCCACTGAGCTTCAGGGCAACGCTGACTGGGCGCGATGCGCCCATTCCCTCATCGCTTCACGCAAACGCATCACGCAAACTCTTCATCGAGCGCGATCGTCACTTCGTGCGGCACCTCTTCGCCCTTCGCGTGCTGCTCCTCGAGCGATTCGATCGTTGCCTCGACGTAGGCGCGCAACACCGCGAAGCTGCGTCCGCGCAGCCGCGGCGGCAACGCGCGATAGCGCGCGAGCGCAGCGGGCGCGATGGCGATCGTGAGCGCCATGCGGCGCGCTTTCGAACCGAAGCGCATCGCCACCCAGTGCACGACGAGTTCGGGCACGCCGTTCTCGTTCGGCTCTTCGGCAAAGCGCGTTTGCTCGGGAAAGATGTCGGCGATCACGCGGGCGAGCTCGTCGAAATCGGGGCTCGCGCATTCAAACAGATAGGCTTCCATTGACGCCAGAAAAAAGAAGTGAGACGCGCGGACTTACGCCGCGCGCGCGACGCGCCGCTCGCGGCGGCACGTCCTGAAAAGCACGACGGCGACCACTACGGCGGCCACCACATACAAACTATCCACGACGACGAGCGGCGCGAGACGCGCCTGGTACATCGCGGCAGGCACATCGATGAGCGCGTGCACGAGGATCGCGAGCGGCAAAATGCCCTTCCATCCCGCGCGCACGCCGCGCCACATCAGCACCGACAACCCAATCTGGAACACGAATGCGGCCGTGCGCTCGAGCGCGAACACGCCCGCGAAAAACGGCGAGAGGCTAGCGAGAATCAGATGCACGCGCAGGACCGAGTCCATCGTGAGGTTGGAGAGATGCTCGTCGAGATCGCCGCGATTCGCGAGCACCGCGAACACGATCCATTGCAGTTGCACGAGCACGCCGACGAACCAGGCTTCCGCGCCGGCATGGCCGATGCCGTAGCCGAACGCCGCGCCGTCCGCGGGGGCGCTGGGTTTGCGCGCACTGCGCCGTGCGATGACGCGCATGGCGATATAGCGTCCGACCTCCTCGCACACGCCCGCGGCGAACGCACCGTACAGCACGAAGAAAACAGGATTCGAGAGCACCTGCGCGGCGGCGGCGTTCCCGTGCAGCATGTAGTCGTTGATCGCGCGCTCGATCACGGTCGCGAAAAACGCGAAGATGGCGACGCCCGCGATCGTGTCGCGCCAGTCGAGTGCGAACGGAACGCGCAGCCGGCGATAGAGCGATACGGGCAAAGCGGCGACGAACAGCGTCGCGAGCGAAAGGCAGACGAGCGTGATCGGAGCTACGGACATGGGCTTCCTTATGACGTTCGGCACGCATGCACGCGCGCCGCAGCCCGAATGATCGCAGATATTGGCGCTTGCGCGCAGGCCCGGCTGCGCACGGACTCGGGAATTGCGCCGTTGGTGCGCGCAGTCAGCCCCGCAGTCAGCCCTGCACTCAGCCCCGCAGTCGGCCCCTCAATCAGGCCGCAGAGGTGCCCAGGTCACCCCAGCGTCGAAGCCCTCACCACCAACTCGCCCTCGAACGCCGCCGCGCGCGCCTTGGGCGCCGCCCCTTCGATGCGCTCGTGCAGAAACTCCACCGCGCGATAGCCGATCTCGCGCGTAGGCTGGCGGATCGTCGTAATGCCGGCAAGCTCGGCCCAATCCGGATCGTCGATGGCGACGAGCGCCACGCACTGCTGCCATTGCGCGCCGAGCGCCGCCTTCAGATGCAGGGCAAGGCGCAGCGCCACCGGCGCGTTGGCCGCGAACAGCGCGCAGCGCGCACCCCGTTCGGCAGCGTGGGCCACATGCGCGTCGAGCGCCGCGAGCGCGGCCTGCACGGCCGCTTCGTCGTGGAGATCGAGCACGTGCGTGAGGCCGCGCGCCGCGCCCTTCGTCGACTGCATCGACTCGCGAAACGCCGCTTCGCGCTCGCGCCGCGAACTTACGTGCTCGAACGGCTGCACGACGAACACGATGTCGTCGTAGCCGCGCGCAAGCAGATGCTCCGTGCCGAGGCGCACGGCTGCCGCGTTGTCGAGGCCGACCATGTCCGCATCGAGCCCGTCGACGGTACGGTCGATCAGCACGGCCGGAATGCCGCCGCTGCCCACGGGCTTCAACATCGATTCGCGCACGCCGAGCGCGTTGACGATCACGCCTTCCACGCGATACGTGGTGAGCAGTTGCAGATAGCGCCGCTCCATGTCGATTTCGTTCGCCGCATGGCAGATGAGCGGCATATAGCCGAGCGCGTGACACGCCTCCTCCACGCCCTGCAGGATCTCCACCGAATAGGGGTTGGCGAGATCGGCGAGCAAGAGGCCTAGCAGACGGTTACGCCCGCGCTTGAGGCCGCGCGCCATCTGATTGGGGCGATAGTCGAGCCGCTCGATCGCCGCTTCGATACGCGCGCGCAGGTCGGGCGACAGCACGCCCAACTCGCCGTTCAGATAGCGCGAGATGCTGGTCTTGCCGGTGCCGGCTTCGCGCGCCACGTCGCTGATGGTCGCGCGGCGCGGCGCCGTGGACGCGGCGGCCTTTTCGGTCTTATCCGCGCCGTCGCCCGCAGTCATGCTCATCGCGCGAGCACGTCGCGGTTGACGACGTTCACGTCGAGCGTGCCCGCGAGCGCCGCGACGAGATTCTCCGCCGCGCAGCGCGCCATCGCGTGACGCGTCTCATGCGTGGCCGAGCCGATGTGCGGCAGCGCCACCACATTCGGCATACGCAGGAGCGGCGACGCGGGATCGATCGGCTCGCGCTCGAACACATCGAGGCCCGCGCCGTGAATCGCGCCCGCTTCGAGCGCCGCGATCAGCGCTGGTTCGTCGACGGTTGCGCCGCGCGAGGCGTTGATGAGAATCGCGGTCTTCTTCATCTTCTTCAGTTGCTCCGCGCCGATCAGGTGGCGCGTGGCGTCCGTGAGCGGCACCTGGAGACACACGAAGTCCGAGCTTGCGAGCAGTTCGTCGAGTTCGACACGGCGCGCACCATAGTTGCGTTCGGCCGTTTCGTTAGGACTGCGGTTTGTGTAGAGCACCTTCATGTTGAAACCGAGCGCCGCGCGCCGCGCAACGGCGCCACCAATGCGCCCGAGCCCCACGATGCCGAGCGTTTTGCCCTGCACTTCCACGCCGAATTGCGCCGGGCCGATGCTGCCCTTCCAGAGGCCGGCCTTGACCCAGTCGGCCAGTTCGACCACGCGGCGCGCGCTTGCCAGGATCAGCGAGAACACGGTATCGGCGGTCGATTCGGTCAGCACGTCGGGCGTATGGGCGAGCACGATGCCGCGCTTCGTGAGATCGGGCACGTCGAACTGGTCGTAGCCCACGGAGATCGTGGAGAGCGCCTTCACGCGCGAGCCGTCCAGCATCGCCGGCGTGATTTTCACGCTCGCGCCGATCGCGCCGTCGGCGTCCCTGAGCGCGGCGGCGAGCGCGCCGGGCTGGTCGGCATCGACGTCAATCAGTTCGGCATGCTCGCGCAAGTAGTCGGCGACATCGGCGGGCACGGCTTTGTAGACAACGATTTTCGGCTTCATAAGTGCGCTAGAAAAAAGAGGTTATTTTCCGTGAGCCGGCGATGCATAACCGCGGGCGGCGTCGCGCTGCGGCTTGACGGCGAGCGTGAGGCCCACCGAAGCGAGCAGTGCTGCGCTCATGAACGCATAGGATGCCGCAGGCGAGCCCGTCGCGCCATTCAGATAGCCGACCACATAGGAGCCGACGAACGAGCCGAGCGCGCCCATGCTGTTGATGAGCGCCATCGCGCCGCCGGCCACGTTCTTCGGCAGCAGTTCCGGCACGATCGCAAAGAACGGGCCATACGGCGCGTACATCGCCGCGCCGGCCACCACGAGCAGCGCGTAGGACATCCAGAAGTGCGTCGACCCGAGCGCGTAGGAAGCCGCAAAAGCCAGCGCGCCGACCAGCAGGAACGGCCACACGAAGGCGCGGCGATTGTCGAGCTTGTCCGAGGCCCACGAGGCGGCGAGCATGGCGATGGTCGCGGCGAGATACGGCACGGCGGAGAGCCAGCCCGTTTCGACCATGCCGAGCGCCGAGCCGTTCTTCACGATTGAGGGCAGCCACAGCACGAATCCGTACACGCCAATGCTCCAGCAGAAGTACTGCGCCGAAAGCAGCATCACGGCGGGCGTGCGGAACGCCTCGGCGTAGTTGCGCACCGGCTTGATGGCGGCCTGCTCGGCGCGCATCGCGGCGTCGAGCGCGCGCTTTTCATCGTCGGAGAGCCAATTTACCTGCGCGGGCTTGTCGCGCACGAGGAACCACCAGCACACGGCCCACAGGACCGCCGGCACGCCTTCCGCGATGAACATGTGGCGCCAGCCGAACGCATGCACGAGATAGCCTGAGACGACCGACATCCACAGCACCGTGACCGGATTGCCGAGAATGAGGAACGTGTTGGCGCGCGAGCGCTCCTTCTTCGTGAACCAGTTGCTGATGAAGATGAGCATGGCGGGCATCACGGCCGCTTCGACCACGCCGAGCACGAAACGGATCGCCATGAGCGACGGAATGTTCGTGACAACGCCCGTGAGCGCGGCGCAACCGCCCCACAGCACGAGGCTCGCGAACACGAGCGTGCGCACGCTGCGGCGCTCGGCATACATGGCGCCCGGCAGCTGGAAGAAGAAGTAGCCGAGGAAGAACAGCGCGCCGATCAGCGACGAGAGCCCCGGGCTGATGCCGAGATCGCGGTTGATGCCGGCCGCCGAGGCGAAGCCGTAGTTGGCGCGGTCGAGGTAGGCGAGGCTGTACGTGATGAACACGATCGGCATGATTGCCCACCAGCGGCGCGGCGAGAGCGAGGTTGAGGTCATCGGTGTCTCCAGTTGAATGGGGCTTGGCCCTCTGGTCTCATGTCGTTTGGCGCGCTGCTTGCTGATTCGCGTTGCGCCGCTTCTTCCGCTATGCGGCCGCCGCGGCAGCGGCGCCCGCCTGACTTTGCGCACCTTCGAGCGCGTCGAGCTGCGCGCGCGTCGGCAACCCTTCCGAGTCGCCGATCACCTGCACGGCCAGCGCGCCGATGCGGTTGCCGCGAGCGACCGCCGCAGCAAGCCCGCGCCCTTCGAGCAGCGCGCTCACCACGCCCACGGCGAAGCCGTCGCCGGCGCCCACGGTATCGACCACGCGCTCCACGCGCTGCGCCGCGACGCGGCCCTGCTCGCCTTCGGCGGTGGCGTAGTACGCGCCCTCGGCGCCTAGCTTCACGATCACGCCGCGCGCACCGCGCGAAAGATAAAACTGCGCGATGGCTTCGGGGTCGTCGGAGCCCGTCAGCACAAGGCCTTCGCCCACGCCCGGCAACACCCAGTCGGCGAAGCTCGCGAGTTCGTTGAGCGTGCCGACCATTTCGGCTTGCGAGCCCCAGAGCGTCGGGCGCAGGTTCGGGTCGAACGAAATCGTGCGGCCTGCCGCGCGCATTTCGTGCGCAAGCTTGAACGCGAGTTCGCGCGACGACGACGAGATCGCCGGCGCCACGCCACTCAGGTGCAGATGGCGCGCGCCGAGCACATAGTCGGCCTGATAGTCGCAAGCCGAAAGCTTGCTCGCAGCCGACCCGCGGCGGAAATATTCGATAGCGGGATCGCTGCCGTCGTCGTTCTTCGACTTGAGCTGAAAGCCGGTCGGAAAGCGCGCGTCGGTACTCACGCAGCGCGCGTCAATGCCTTCGTGCGCGAGCACATCCCGCACGAACTGGCCGAACGAATCGGCGCCCACGCGGCTCATCCAGCCCACCTTGAAACCCAGGCGCGCGAGGCCGGTCGCGACATTGAGCTCCGCGCCCGCCGCGCGCTTCGTGAAATGCGCGACCTGGGCGAGCGGCCCCGGCTCGGTGGCGACGAACATCGCCATTGCTTCGCCGTAGGTGATGACATCGAGTGCTTCGGTCATGAGATGCGTTCCTGATGAATCGTATGGAGTGCTCAAGCGGCTGCGAGCCACTCGACGTAATGCGCGGCGTCGTCATCCACGCGCGCCGGATCGAACGGAAACTCGATGCCGCGGGGCACGTGGGTCGGCAGCAGCGCGAGCGCGGCGCGGCACAGGGTGTCGTCGTCGCCCGGCGCGGCGGCGAAGCGGCGCGCGCCCTCGCCCGCCACGGCCTTGCAATGGATGTATTCGACGTAGGGCGCAAGCGCGGCGGCGGCGAGCAGCGGCGGCTCGCCGGGCCATTGCCAGTTGCCGATGTCGAAGGTCATGCCGATCACGCCAGGCGCGCCGCCGTCGCGCAGCGCGTTGAAGAGGCCGATGAACTGGTCGAGCTTGCCGCCCTGCTCGAGTTGTCCGTTCTCGACAACGACGCGCGGGCCGGTGCCCGCTTCAGCGCTGTCGCCTGCGCGCGCGCCCAGTTCGCCGAGCAGGCTCGCGAGGCGCGCCGCGTGTGCATCGCCTGCGAAACCGCCTAGTTGCAGCTTCACGAAGCGCGCGCCGAGCGCACTGCCCGCGGCAACCGCGGCGGAAAGCGCCGCCTCGTCGAGCGCGCCATGCTCGCCATACAGCGCGTCCGGCGTGGACCAGACGCGCCACAATCCCGCTTCCGCAAGCGCCGTTCCGAGCGCACGCAGCGCTTCGGGCTGCGCGTCGGCATCGTGCATCAGTTCGCGCCGCACCTCGAACGCCTGCGCGCCCGCGCGCCGCGCCGGCCGGCTCCACGCCGCGTGACCGTCACGCCAGATTGCCTGCGCGCCGAACGCGCTAGCCACGATTGCCACTTCCGTCATTGCCTTGTTCCTGTTGCCTGCCACCGTGCGATCCGCTTTTCTTGGAACCGGTTCCAAATCCAGCCCGAAAAAAAGCGCCTGCGCGCCGGTTGATTAGGGCGGATAGTGCGCGCTAGCCGCGCGGGCCGCCATTCTGGATTGCCCTGGGTCAGTTGGTTCCTGCACCAGGCACATCGGCGAGACACAGTTCCAGAAAGCGCTGCGCGACGCGCGATGCCGCACCCGCGTGCGGCACCAGAATCGAGAAACGCCGCGCAAGCGGTTCTGGGGCAAGGCTGATCTGCCGCAACGCGCCGTTTTCGTGACGCATCGACATGGCCGAAACGAAGCCGATGCCCATGCCCGCCCGCACCGCCTCCTTCACGCCCTCCACGCCGGCGATCTCCAGCGCCACGCGCATGGGCACGCCCGCGCGCGCAAACGCGCGCTCGACCACCTGGCGCACGCCCGAGCCGTCCTCGCGAAGGACGAGCGGCCAATGCGCGAGCGCTTCCACCGTGATAGCAAGCATCGCTGCGCCCGCCTCCCCTTGCGCGTCGAACTGCGACGCCAGCGCGTGAGCGCGCGGCACGATGGCGACGATTTCGTCTTCGTGCCACGGATGCACGACCGTATCCGGCGGCAACTGCTCGCCCACCGGGCCTTCGATCAGCGCGATATCGACCGCCCCGAGCATGCCCACGACATCCGACGTATTCCCGCTCGACGTTTCGAGCTTGACCTGCGGATAGCGCTCGTGAAATTGCGCCACCAGATACGGCAGCCGGTAGCTCGCGGGCGTGGTGGTCGCGCCGATGCGCAGCGTGCCGCGCTCGAGGCCGCGCAACGCGTCGCGGTAGGTGAGCGCGTCGCGCCAGGTGTCGCGCAGGCGCGCCGCATAGCCCGCGAGCTGTTCACCCGTGGGCGTGAGGCGCACGCCCCGGCCGTCGCGCTGATAAAGCGGCTCGCCGATCTCCTCCTGCAACAGCCGCAACTGGCCCGAAACGGCCGGCTGCGACAAATGCAGCGCCAGCGCAGCTCGACTGATGTTGAGATGCTCGGCGACTGCAGCGAAAGTTATCAGTTGTTCCGGGGTCATCGTGACAAACCATCGTGTTGTCCTATATATTACTTCACAAATCACGATTTTTCATATCGATATATCTAAATTAGGATTAGGCCATTCGATAGCGAACTGTTCGCCACCCAATTTTTCGACCGGTTCGTCCGCTAGAGAGAGGCCTTCATGTCTACACCCAGTCTTGCGCACTCGTTGCCGTCCACCCGCGGGCAGCTCAACGGCGTGCTGTTCGTCGCGCTCTTCGCGGCAGCCGTCACCAGCATCGCTTCACTGCCCGCCATCGCCGGGCTCGGCATGAGCCCGCTGATCGTCGGCATCGTCGCGGGCGCGATCTATGGCAATGCGCTGCGCGACGGCATGCCCGAAAGCTGGGCCGCCGGCATCAACTTTTCTGCGCGCAAGCTGCTGCGTATCGCAGTCGCCTTCTTCGGGCTGCGCGTGAGCCTGCAGGAAATCGCTCAAGTTGGCCTGCCAGGCCTCGTCGAATCCGTCGCGATCGTCGTGAGCACGCTCGTGATCGGCACCTGGGTCGGCATGAAGGTCATGAAGCTCGACCGCGATACCGCCATTCTCACTGCGGCCGGCAGCGCGATCTGCGGCGCGGCCGCCGTTCTCGCATTCGAATCCACGTTGCAATCCAAACCGCACAAGAGCGCCGTGGCCGTTGGCAGCGTCGTGCTGTTCGGCACGCTTTCGATGTTCCTGTACCCGGTGCTCGTCCGCGCGGGCTGGTTGCATCTCGACACGCTCGGCGCCGGGCTCTTCTTTGGCGGCACGATTCATGAGGTCGCGCAGGTCGTCGGCGCGGCGAGCAACGTGAGCCCGGAAGCCACGCACATCGCCACCATCGTCAAGATGACGCGTGTGATGCTGCTCGTCCCGGTGCTGCTCGTACTCGGCGTGTGGCTGAGCCGCTCGGCGCGCCGCAAGGCTGTGGCCGACGGCCACGCCGCCGCCGGCGGTGCGCGCAAGCTCGCGGTGCCCTGGTTCGCGCTCGGCTTCCTCGCGCTCGTGATCGTGAATTCGCTCAACGTGCTGCCCGAAGCGGCCGTCCACACGATCAACACGCTCGATACCTTCGCGCTCACCATGGCGATGACGGCGCTCGGCATCGAGACGCGCTTCTCGCAGATTCGCCAGGCCGGCCCGCGTGCGTTGACCACCGGTTTCATCATCTACCTCTGGCTGGTCGGCGGCGGTCTTGCGATCACCTGGGGCGTGCAGCGCCTGTTCGGATGACCCGGCGCCCGAGGGCCGCGCGCTCCGACTCGATCCCCTGTGCGCCGGCGCTGCCGGCCACTAGCCCCGCCTGCCGCGGGGCTTTTTGCGTTTCTGCGCACGGCTCCCTTGCGCCCTCTCGCAAACGCGCGCCACGCGCAAACCAGGCGCGACGGTTGCGAGCGATACTGTGCGCTGCTGTGCGTTGCGTGGGCAGCAGCCGCGCAAGCCGTGGCGAGCACGGCATCGAACGCAAGGGGACGACCGATGGCTTACGAACTCTATTACTGGGACGGCCTGCAGGGCCGGGGCGAATTCGTGCGGCTCGCGCTGGAAGAGGCGCAGGCGCCCTACGTGGACGTGGCGCGCGGCGAGAAGAAGGATGGCCACGGCATCGGAGCGATGATGGGCGAATTGGAGAGCGACGAGCCCTACCCGCCCTTTGCACCGCCGTTTCTCAAGGACGGCGAGCTCATCGTGCCGCAAACCGCCAACATCCTCTTCTATCTCGGCCCGAAGCTCAAGCTCGCGCCGCGCGACGAGGGCTTGCGCATCGTCGCGAACGGCCTGCAGCTCACGATCGCGGACCTCGTGACCGAGGCGCACGACACGCATCATCCAATCGCGAGCGGGCTCTACTACGAGGACCAGAAGGACGAGGCGAAGGCGCGCTCGGCGGATTTCATCGCGCATCGCATTCCGAAATTCATGAGCTATTTCGAGCGCGTGCTCGCGCAAAATCCGGACGGCCCGCGCCACATGGTGGGCAACGCGCTCACCTATGTCGATCTTTCGATGTTTCAGATCGTCGAGGGCCTGCGCTACGCGTTTCCGAAAGCGACGAAGCATTTCGCGGATCACTATCCGCTAGTTGTCGCGCTGCGCGACGCCGTGGCGAAGCGCCCAAATATCGCCGCCTATCTCGCCTCGGAGCGGCGGTTGCCGTTCAACGAAACAGGTATCTTCCGGCACTACCCCGAACTCGACCGGGCCGTGCGCTGAATGCGCGCGGGCCATGGAGGTGTCCGCAGCCCCCCGTGAAAGCGCACGCGCCGCGCAGTTGTCGCCGCTCACCCGATATGCTTCCTGCCGCACGTCGCGCCCCGCGCACGCGCGGCTTTCTTTCACCCATAACCTGACCCGCCCGCCGTGCTGTCATTTCTGCTGAAACTGCGCACCCGCGCCCGCGATCTCTTTCGCCTGTCCGACGCCCATACGATGCTGATCTGGTCGGTCATCGTCGGCGTGGCGGGGGCGTTTGCGACCGTGATCTTTCGCGAGGGCATCGCGCACGTGCAAATGCTGTTCACGGGCAGCGAAGGCAGCCTCGTCGAGATGGCGCGCCACCTGCCGTGGCACCGGCGCATCTGGATGCCGGCCGTTGGCGGCTTCATCGCGGGATGCCTGTTGCTGCTCGCGCGGCGCAAATCGCCCAGCAGCGGCACCAAGGCGATGCACGCCGACTACATCGAGGCCGTGGCGATCGGCGACGGCGTCATGCCCGTTGGCACGAGCATCTGGCGCAGCCTCTCGTCGCTCTTCACGATCGCGAGCGGCGGCTCGATCGGCCGCGAAGGCCCGATGGTGCAACTCGCCGCGCTCGCCGCCTCGCTGATCGGCCGCTGGGTGCACTTCGATCCGTCGCGCCTGCGCCTGCTCGTCGCGTGCGGCGCGGCGGCCGGTATCACCTCGGCGTACAACGCGCCCATCGCGGGCGCCTTCTTCGTGACCGAGATCGTGCTCGGCGCCATCGTCATGGAGAGCTTCGGGCCGATCGTCGTCTCCTCCGTGGTCGCCAACATCACGATGCGCGAGTTCGCGGGCTACAAGCCGCCGTATGAAATGCCGGTGTTTCCCGCGGTGACGGGCGTCGAGGTCCTGCTGTTCGTGGCGCTCGGCCTCTTGTGCGGCGCGCTTGCGCCGCAATTCCTCATGATGATGGATACCGCGAAGAAAGGCTTCGGGCGGCTGAACGTGCCTCTGCCCGTGAGGCTCGCGCTCGGCGGTCTCGTGGTCGGCATCCTTTCCGTGTGGACGCCCGAGGTGTGGGGCAACGGCTATAGCGTCGTGAACTCCATCCTGCACTCGCCCTGGACCTGGACCGCGCTCGCCACCGTGCTCGTTTTCAAGCTCATCGCGACCGCCGCGACAGTCGGCTCAGGCGCTGTGGGCGGCGTGTTCACGCCCACGCTCTTCATGGGCGCCGTGCTCGGCTGCCTGTTCGGCCAGGGCATGCACGCGCTCTGGCCCGACGGCACCTCCGCCTCGTACGCCTACGCGATCGTGGGCATGGGCGCGTTTCTCGCTGGCGCGACCCAGGCGCCGCTCATGGCGATCCTCATGATCTTCGAGATGACGCTGAGCTACCAGGTGGTGCTGCCGCTCATGCTCTCGTGCGTGGTGGCGTACTTCGTCGCGCGCGCGATCGGCAAGGCGTCGATGTACGAAATCACGCTGTATCGCAACCGCGAGGAAGCCGAACGCATGCGCCTGCGCATGACGCAGATGCGCGAGCTGGTGCGTCCCGCGCAGACGGTCGTGCTGGAAAGCGCCACGGTGCAGGATATGACGCGTGTGTTCCTCGAATATCCGGTGAAATATCTCTACGTGACCGACGAAACGGGGCGCTTTCTCGGCGCGGTCGCGCTGGCCGATATCACCTCGGACCTGCTGCAAAACCGCGACACCGCGAACAAGCACGCCCGCGACTATCTGAAGCCGACATTCGACGTGCTCACGCCCGACATGCCGCTCGCGGTCGGCCTGCAGCACTTCATGTCGTTCCAGGGCGAGCGCCTGCCCGTCGTCGAAAGCACGCGCGAGCCGACGCTCGCGGGCGTGGTCTACAAGACTTCGCTCCTCGACGCCTATCAGCGCATGAACGCCGATCGCTAGGCCTCGCCGGCGCGTGAGGCGCGTGGCAAAGCGCAGCGGATTTTCTAGAATTTAGAGAGCGGGTCCAGCAGGCAAGCGCGGCGCGGCCCGCGCTGTGCGCCTGCGCACCGACGCGCGCGCAGGAGGCTGCGAGAATCGACGCGGGAATGACCGGAGCGAAGATGAGCGAACCCTCACTCGAAGCCGTACGCCGCGACCACGCGGGCTGGATATTCGTGCACCTGCAGGGCGAGCCTTACGACCGTGGCGAGCAACACGGCAAATTGCTCGCCAACGAAATTCGAAACGCAATCCGCACCGCGCGTTACCTCGCGAAATGGGACACGGGCGAGGACTTCGACACCTTCATCAACGCTGCGATCGTGCAGTTCGCGCCGCGCCTCGACACCGAATTCGCCGACGAGATCCAGGGCATCGCCGACGGCGCCGGACTCAAGTTCGCTGAAGTGCTCGCGTGGAACGGCTACATGGACTTGCTCCAAAGCTGGTGGCCGGTGCATGCGGCGTCGCAGCAAGCGCAACTGGGACAACCCGCGGTGCGCCCGTGGCGCGGGCGGCGCGGCCACCACTGCAGCGCCTTCATCGCCACAGGCAGCGCGACGCGCGACGGCCGCATCGTCATGGCTCACAACTCGTGGGACCGCTACGCGGCCGGCGACGCCTTCAACATCGTGTTCGACATCGTGCCCGACTCGGGGCACCGCATCATCATGCAGGGCCTGCCCGGCTGCATCTCGAGCCTCACCGACTTCTGGATCAACGGCGCGGGGCTGATGGTGACAGAGACGACCATCTCCAACTTCGTCGGCTATCGCGCGAACGGCGCGCCCGAGTTCTATCGCTCGCGCCGGGCGACGCAGTACGCGTCGAGCATCGCGCAATGGTGCGAGATGTTCGCGCAGGCGAACAACGCGGGCTATGTGAACAGCTGGCTCCTCGGCGACACCAAAACGGGCGAGATCGCGCGCTACGAACTGGGCTTGCAGCACGCGGGCTTCGAGAGCACGAAAGACGGCTTCTACAGCGGCTTCAACGCGGCCACGGACCTCAAGATCCGCAACCAGGAATGCACCGGCGAATCCGACGACTACACCGACGTGCGCCGCAACGGCGCGCGACGCCTGCGCTTCATGCAGCTTGCCCAGGAGCACCACGGCGCGATCGACGCCGAACTCGCCAAGGCGATGATCGCCGACCACCACGACGTCTATCTCGAGCGCAGCGACAACCCGTGTTCGCGCACGATCTGCGGGCACCTCGAACTCGACGACGCGCGCTTCGGCGGCGCGGACCACGGGCCGTTCAACCCATGGGGCGCAAACGACGGCAAGGTGGTCGACAGCGAAATGGCGCGCGACCTGTCGTTCTGGGCGCGCTGGGGCCACCCGTGCGGCCGCCCGTTCGACGCCCAGGCGTTCATGCAGCGCCACCCCCAGTGGAACTGGCTCAACGGCTATATGCGCGACCGCCCATCATGGCCCTGGGCGCGTTTCGAGGCGCTGCGCCGGCCCTCGCCTTAATCCTGCGTAACAGCGGCGGCACCAAAAAAGCACGCGCGTTCGAGACGCGCCGGCTCATTTCCTGCCATTATGGTATTTCCGTATGCGCGTCGCGCACATGAGCCGTTCCGGCGGCTCGTTGCGCCTTGCGTAGCAGCGCGCCTGGCCGCCCCGGCTGGCGCGGCTGCCTGCCCCGCCACCACGCCTGGCGGATGCGGTACGGCGCTTGCTGCGACCAGTGGGCCGCATGAGAAAGGAGGTCGAGCGATGAAAACCTCGACACTGATGACCACCGTACTGTTGTCGGCGTCGTGCTTCGCCGCTCCGGTACGCACCGCGCAGGAATCACCGGTCGCCCAGGCCAGCGCGCACATCCCGCTCGCAAGTGGACAGTCCCACGCGTACGATGCCCCCGTGGCGCCTCCCGCCCCCAACGTGCCCGTGACCGCGAACGGTCCGCAACACTGGGAGTACCTCACGCTGCCCAGGTCGCATCGTCTGGACAAGACGCTAAGCCCGGACCTGCACGAACAGACCTGAGCTTGACCGGCACACCGGTTGCGGACATGCGGCGAATGAGCAGTGCGTGCGCACGCCGCGAAGGCGCGCGAGGCGGATTGTGTATGCTTGAGGCGCGGCGTTAGCGCTGCGCGCTGCTTGTCTGAAACAGGCGCAAACAACACGCGGACAAAATCTGAACAAAATCCGCACAACGAACGAGACGACGACGCGGACCGCCAACACCGGCCGCCCGCGCAAAGGACGCCACGCATGTCAGCCTCTCGCATTCCCGACG
The DNA here is from genome assembly GCF_038900775.1 of Paraburkholderia sp. JHI869. Lineage (NCBI taxonomy): Bacteria > Pseudomonadati > Pseudomonadota > Betaproteobacteria > Burkholderiales > Burkholderiaceae > Paraburkholderia > Paraburkholderia sp. JHI869. Next base: position 14,615 of record NZ_JAYMSC010000044.1, on the reverse strand, counting down.
AACCCATCGATCTGCAATTCGCCGACGTGCTGCGCGAAGTGCGCTGGCCCGCCAACAAGGACGAACTCGTGGACGCCGCGCGCGAGGCCGGCGCCAGCAACGAGGTGCTGGCGATCCTGGACGGCATGCCCGAGCAGGATTATCAGGACGTCGCGTCCGTTACGCGGCTGATCGGCAGCAACTACGGCCCTGGCCTCGGCGCCTGAAGCGCACCGGTCCTGGGCTGCGGGCGCGCCGGGCTCAGGCGTCGCGGCCGAACACGACTCGCGCGAAAAAAGTCCCCAGTACGGTTTCGACGACGGGCGGCGTGACATGCTGCGGATCGGCCGTGGCGAGAAATTGCACCCCGTCGCACAGCCCCATCAGCCCAACCGCGAGCAATTCCGGGTCGAGCGGCACCGGCGTGCCCACGCGCGCCGCGAATTCCTCGATATACACGGCCAGACTCTCGCGCTTTTCCTTCATGAACGCGTTAAAGCGCGTGCGAAAGCGCGCGTCGCGCGCGGCCAGCAGCTTGGCTTCCACCCACAGCAGGAAGACTTTGTTGTCCTGCGGCATGCGGCTGTAATAGGAGAGCACGCGCGCCTCCATCTGTTCGCGCGAGACCTCGGTCTCGAAGATGCCGCGCAGGTCGGTCTGCATGGCTTCGTGATCGCGCCGCAGCAATTCCACGAGCAGGTCCGACTTGCCCGAGAAGTTCGAGTAGAACGCGCCGCGCGTGTACCCCGCCGCATGCGCGATGTCCTCGACGCTCGCGCCCACGAACCCTTTTTTCATGAACATGGCCTGCGCAGCATCGAGCAGGCGCTCGCGCGTCTGGTCGCGGCTTTGTTCGCGGGTGAGTCGAATGCGCTTCATGGCGTGGGGCGTCGTTATGTGAAACGGATTGACGCGAGTCTAGCACTGAAACATTCTTCGGATTCAGTTTCGCACTCAAATACAAGGTTGTATTAGAATCCGACTCATCATCCCAGGTCCGGGTGTGCGCGCGAGCCGCGCTGCACCCGCGACTCAACGGCGGCGCAACCGGCCTGCGGTTTTGCGGTCTGCGCGCGCACAAGGCATGTCGAGGTTCAAGCGAGGTCCAAGTGAATCGTTGCGGTCGTGGCGCATCGAGCAGGATGCGCAGTGGTACCGGTAAATCGCGTGCGCCGCGGCGGCACGCCGCGAACGTGCTTCTCGTGCTCGGCGTCGCCGCGCTGGCTGCGCTGGGTGCATGTAGCAAGGAAAAGGAGGCGCCGCCGCAGCCGCGCCCGGTCGTCTCGATGACCGTGCACCCCGACGGCGGCGGTGTGCGCCCCGCCTACCCCGGCGACATCGAGGCGCGCTACGCCACACCGCTTTCGTTTCGCGTGAACGGCAAGATCATCGAGCGCAGCGTGCGCCTTGGCGACAGCGTCAAGCCCGGCCAGAGGCTCGCGCGGCTCGACCCGGCTGACTCCGAAAAGAACGCGGCAAGCGCGCAGGCCCAACTCGACGCCGCGCAGCATCGCCTCGTCTTCGCGAAGCAGCAGCTCGACCGCGACACGGCCCAATCGGCGGCCAATCTCATCGCCCGCGCGCAACTCGAACAAACGCAGGATGCCTACGCATCGGCCGCGGCCCAGCGCGACCAGGCACAGCAGCAGCTCGCGCTCGCAAAGAACCAGCTGCGCTACACGCAGATCATTGCCGATCAAGCGGGCGTCATCACCGCCGAAAACGCCGATACCGGCCAGAATGTGCAGGCGGGTCAGGCTGTCTACCAGCTTGCGTGGACCGGCGACATCGACGTGGTGTGCGACCTGCCCGAGCGCGCCGTGGCCACGCTGCACACAGGCGACACCGCACAGGTCACGCTCGGCGCCCTTCCCGGCCGCCACTACACGGCGCGCCTTCGCGAACTCGCCGCCGCCGCGGACCCGCAAAGCCGCACGTGGCGCGCAAGGCTCACGCTCGAACACCCCGACGCCGACGTGCGCCTCGGCATGACCGCCAACGTGGCGTTCGCGGCCCCGAGCGAGGCCAACGCGAAGGCCGTGTTCACCGTGCCGGCCACCGCGCTCTTCCACGACGGCGAGGCGCCCGCCATCTGGGTCGTGCACGCGCCCGACAACGTGCTGCAACTGCGCCGCGTAAGCATCGCGCGCTACGACGCGCGCACCATTAGCGTGGCGGGCGGTCTGCAGGACGGCGAGCGCATCGTGCTGCAAGGCGTCCACACGGTCCATGCGGGCGAGCGGGTGCGGCCGGTCGCGCCCCTGCATCCCGAGGATTTCGCGTCATGAGCCAGGTGAACGGCTCGGGTCCAGGCTCCGATCATGACGAGGGCCGCTTCAACCTTTCGGCGTGGTCGCTTCGGCATCGGGCGCTCGTCACTTTTCTCGTTGCGCTGGCAACGATCTTCGGCGCGCTCGCCTATACGCGCCTCGCGCAGTCGGAAGACCCGCCCTTCACGTTCCGCGTAATGGTCATCCAGACCTTCTGGCCCGGCGCCACCGCGCGCCAAGTCGAGGATCAGGTGACGACACGCATCGGCCGCAAGCTGCAGGAAACGCCTTATATCGACTTCCTGCGCAGCTATTCGCGGCCCGGCGAATCGCTCGTGTTCTTCACGATGAAGGACTCAGCACCCGTGAGCGAAGTGCGCGAGACCTGGTACCAGGTGCGCAAGAAGGTCGGCGACATTGCCTATACATTGCCCCAAGGTGTGCAAGGGCCGTTCTTCAACGATGAATTTGGCGACGTCTACACCAATATCTATGCACTGGAAGGCGACGGCTTTTCGCCCGCGCAACTGCACGACTACGCGGACAAGCTGCGCGAGCAACTGCTGCGCGTGCCCGATGTCGGCAAGGTCGACTATTTCGGCGATCCGCAGCAGCGCATCTACATCGAGATTCCTAACACGCAACTCACACGCCTTGGGATCTCGCCCACTCAGCTAGGCCAGGTGATCGGCGCGCAGAACAGCGTCTCGGCCGCCGGCACCCTCACGACTGCCGACGACCGCGTGTTCGTGCGGCCCGGCGGCCAGTACGAAGACCTCAACGCGATCGCCGATACGCTGATCCGCGTGAACGACCGCACGTTTCGCCTGGGCGACATCGCGACGATCCGGCGCGGCTACGACGAGCCGCTCGCCACGCAGATGCGCTTCCAGGACCAGGCGGTGCTCGGCATCGGCCTCACGATGCAGCCGGGCGGCGACGTCATACGCCTCGGCAAGGCACTCGATGCGCGCGTCGAGCAGTTGCGCGCGCAACTTCCTGCGGGCCTGAAACTCGTGGAAGTATCGAGCATGCCCGATGCCGTCTCGCGCTCGGTGGACGATTTCGTCGAAGCCGTGGCCGAGGCCGTGGGCATCGTGCTGCTCGTGAGTCTCGTTTCTCTGGGCGTGCGCACGGGCATGGTGGTGGTGATCACGATTCCGATCGTGCTCGCCGTCACCTCGCTCGCGATGTACCTCTTCGGCATCGGCCTGCACAAGGTCTCGCTCGGCACGCTCGTGCTCGCGCTCGGCCTGCTCGTGGACGACGCCATCATTTCCGTCGAAATGATGGCGGTGAAGCTCGCGCAGGGCTGGAACCGCACGCGCGCCGCAGCGTTCGCGTACACCAGCACTGCGTTCCCGATGCTCACCGGCACGCTCGTCACCGTTTCGGGCTTCCTGCCCATCGTGCTCGCCAGATCGAGCACCGGCGAGTACACGCGCTCGATCTTCCAGGTGTCCGCGATCGCGCTGATCGCCTCGTGGTTCGCGGCCGTGGTGTTGATTCCGTTGCTGGGCTACCGGCTGTTGCCGGAGCGCAAGCCTGACCCAAACGCGGCCAATGCCGCCCATGGTGAAGGCCATGAGCACGAGATTTACGACACGCGCTTCTATCGACGCCTGCGCGGCTGGATCGGCTGGTGCATCGAGCGCCATGCCATCGTGCTCATCCTGACCATCGCGCTTTTCGTGGCCGCGCTCGCGTGCTTCAAGCTCGTGCCGCAGCAGTTCTTCCCGAGCTCCGACCGGCCCGAGTTGCTAGTGGACGTGCGCCTGCCCGAAAGCGCCTCGATCGATGCGACGTTGCGCCAGACGAAGCGCCTCGAAGCAGCGATCAAGGGCCGCCCCGAGATCGATCATTTCATCGATTTCGTCGGCACCGGTGCGCCGCGTTTCTATCTGCCGCTCGACCAGCAGTTGCAGCAGCCCAATTTCGCGCAGTTCGTGATCACGACGAAGTCGGTCGAGGACCGCGAGAAGCTCGCGGGCTGGCTCGAACCGATGCTGCGCGACAAGTTCCCGGCCATCCGCACGCGCCTCTCGCGGCTCGAAAACGGGCCGCCGGTCGGCTACCCCGTGCAGTTCCGCGTGAGCGGCGACGATATCCCGACCGTGCGCGACATCGCCAACAAGGTCGCGGCGACGATGCGCGACGATCCGGGGACCGACAACGTCAGTTTCGACTGGGACGAACCCGCGGGACGCTCGCTCCATTTCCAGATCGACCAGCAAAAGGCGCGCGCGCTCAATGTCTCCTCGCAGGACATCGCCAACTTCCTGCAGATGACCTACTCGGGCTATACCGTCACGCAGTTTCGCGAGCGCGACAAACTCATCAGCGTCGATCTGCGCTCGCCCGCCGCCGAACGCGTCGATCCCGCCCGCCTGCTCACGCTCGCCATGCCCACGCCCAACGGCCCCGTGCCGCTCGGCGCGCTCGGGCATCTCGCCAACGATCTGGAGTACGGCGTGATCTGGTCGCGCGACCGGCAGCCCACCATCACCGTGCAATCCGACGTGCGCGCGGGCGCGCAAGGCATTGACGTCACGCACGCGCTCGACCGCAAGCTGGAGTCGATCAAGCGCGCGCTGCCGCCCGGCTATCACATCGAAGTGGGCGGCTCCGTGGAAGAAAGCGCGAAGGGCCAGGCGTCGATCTTCGCGCAGTTGCCGGTGCTCGCCATTGCCGTGCTCACGCTGCTCATGATCCAGCTGCAAAGCCTCTCGCGCGTGCTGATGGTCGTGCTGACCGCACCGCTCGGGCTGATCGGCGTGGTGATCGCCCTGCTCCTGTTCCGGCAGCCGTTCGGTTTCGTGGCGATGCTCGGCGTAATCGCCATGTTCGGGATCATCATGCGCAACTCGGTGATTCTCGTGGATCAGATCGAGACGGACATTCGCGCCGGACACAAGCGCTTCGACGCCGTGGTGGGCGCAACGGTGCGCCGCTTCCGGCCGATCATGCTGACCGCCGCGGCCGCCGTGCTCGCGCTCATTCCGCTGTTGCGCTCGAACTTCTTCGGGCCGATGGCCACGGCGCTGATGGGCGGCATCACGATTGCGACCGTGCTCACGCTGTTCTTCCTGCCCGCGGCTTACGCGGCCGCGTTCCGCGTGCGCAGCAGCGAGACTGACGAGACCGGCAACGCGCCGGAACAGGCATCATGAAGATGGGTTCTTTGACTTCGGCATCGGGGGCGCGCAAAACGGCTCGTTCGCCCGCAACACGTTCTCCGCTCGCGCTGCGTTCGCTCGCCGCGTGCGTCGCGCTCGCGCTGGCCGGTTGTGCGATGGGGCCGACCGGCGAACCACCCGCCATGCCGCAGCCCGAGCACTACGGCGCGGAGGCGCAACCTGCGCAGACGGTCGCGGCGCAGGGCGTTTCTCAGCAGTTCGTGACGGGTGCGGAACCTGTACCGCAATGGTGGACGCTCTATGGCTCCGATGCGCTCGATGCGCTCGTGAGCGAAGGCCTTGCCAGCAGCCCGAATCTCGCCGCCTCCGACCACAACCTGCAAGCCGCGCGCGAGCAGTTGCGCGGCCAGATCGGCAGCTCGCTTCTGCCGACCGTCGACGCCATCGGCATCGCGCAACGGCAACAGCAACCCGCAATCCCGCAATTCGGCATCGACCAGCTCCAATACGGCATTTTCGCGGGCTTGATCGACGTGCGCTATACCTTCGACGTGTTCGGCGCGACCCGCCTGAACAACGCGGCACTGGCTTCGCGCGTGAACGTGCAGGCGTTCCAGTTCGAGGCCGCGCAGCGCGCGCTCGCGGCGAACATCGTGGCAAGCGCGCTCGGCGCGGCGACACTGCATGCGCAGATCGACACGACCGAACAGTTGATCGCGCTCGCCAATGCGCAGGCCGACGACGTGCAAAAGCGCTACGCGCTCGGCTCCGCCTCGCGCACCGATCTACTCAGCGCGCAGCAGAGCGCGGCGTCGCTCGCGGCGAGTCTGCCGGGACTTCGCCAGCAATGGGTCGCACAGCGTCACGCGCTCGCCGTTCTGATCGGCCGTACGCCCGACCAGGCGCCACCCGATCTCGATCTCGCCAGCCTGACCGTGCCCACGCAGGTGCCGGTGGTCATTCCTTCAGAACTCCTGAGAACCCGCCCCGACATCGAAGCCGCGGAAGCGACGCTCAAAGCGGCCGCAGCCGGCGTCGGCGCCGCGACCGCGCAAATGTACCCGAGCATCACGCTGTCGGCGGCGCTCGGCCAGGGCGGCTTTAGCTGGCCCGTCGTCACGTCGGGTGCGGGCGCGCTGTGGGCGATCGGCGCTTCGCTCTCGCAGCCAATCTTCCACGGCGGCGCGCTCCTCGCGCAGCGGCGCGCGGCGTTGCAGTCGTACGAGGCAGCCAACGACACCTATAAGCAAACTGTGCTCACGGCGTTCCAGGATGTCGCCGACCGGCTCGCGGCGCTCGATCACGACGCACAGGCCCTCGACGCGGCCAGCACCTCGGCGCGCACCGCCCAGGGCGTGTACGAAGACACGAGCGCGCGCTACAAGCTGGGCGCGGTGCCCTGGTACGCGGTGCGCCAAAGCGAGCAGCAATGGCGTAACGCGCGGCTCGACGAAATCCGCTATCGCGGCACGCGGCTTTCCGATACGGCCGCCCTCTTCCAGGCGATGGGCAATCCGCCGGTCAACCCGGCGACTCTCGGGAGCGGGCACGCGGCAGACACCGCAGCGGGGGCGCCTGCATCGGACGCGGGTGCCGCCACGCAGGGCAAGTAACACTCGCGGTCTTCCGGGCGCGTCGCGGTACCATGAACGGCGGCGCGCCATGCGAGACCGCGCAGCCGCTTCACGGAGACGACACCATGCCCCGCCCTTCGCTCGACTTCTGGTTCGACCTCGCCAGCAACTACAGCTATCTGAGCGTGATGCGCATCGAAGCGCTTGCGGCGCGAGAAGGCGTGGACGTGCGCTGGCGGCCCTTTCTGCTGGGACCCATTCTCGACGCGCTCGGCTGGGAAGGTCCGCCCTTCGTGGTGCAGAAGGAAAAAGGCGCTTATGTGTGGCAGGACATGCGCCGGCAGTCCCGCAAATACGCGCTGCCGTGGCAGCAACCCACCGAGTTTCCGCGCCGCACCGTACTCGCGACGCGCATCGCCGTGCTCGCCGCTGACGAACCGTGGCTACCCGGCTGGTGCCGCGCCGTCATGACGCGCAATTATGGTGACGACCGCGAAGTCGATTCGCCCGAAGCGGTCGCGGAGATGCTCACGACACTGAGCCTGCCGGCGCAACAGATCATCGAGGCGGCCGGCAGCGATCCGAACCGCCTGCGGCTGCGCGAACGGACCCAAGCGGCTCGCGATCTCGGCATCTTCGGTGCACCGACATTCTTCGTCGGCGAGGAAATGTTCTGGGGTAACGACCGGCTGGAAGACGCCGTGGAAGCGGCACGCTCAGCGCCGCAGAATCAAGGCAGCGCGTAGCCCTTTTTCCCTGTGTCCGCTGTTGATCTGTCAGGATTTTCTGCCCCTTGTTTTCAAGACAGAGCTGATACACTGCGCCGTATCGTGAGTCAGGTTTTCCTGACTTCACCCCGATACTATTATTCGTATTCCTACATATCTAAGAAAGCGAGTCCATCGGAGAGGGAACCGCGTCACACCCCAACGACTTGGGCAGTGAGAAAGGCGCGACGTACTACAACCTGAGAGATCACGATCATGGGACACCTGGTGAAACGACAAATTTGTTTCGCACTATTAATCATTTTTAGTGCTACCGCCCATGCCGGGCTGGACTGCACGGGCTCGCGCGGCGGCTTTCGCTTCCAGACCGACGACAGTTGGACTGGCACCGACAAGCTCGAACATTTCGCCGTGTCCGCGCCGTTCGGCGCGCTTGGAGGCTGGCTCACGCGCGACACGGAGCACCCGGTCGTGTATGGCACGCTGATCGGCACGGTGCCGGGACTCCTGAAGGAAACGCTCGACGGTACCTGCCGCACCGACGGCTTCTCCTACAAGGACCTGTTCGCCGACGCACTTGGCGCACTCACAGGCGCATGGCTCGCGCACTGGGCCGTCACGTATTCGCGCGATTCGCACAGCCAAACCTTCGGACTGCGTTATGAGAATGTGTTTTGACGTGTGATGCTGCAAACGGCTTTGCTGCGCACAAAGCCTTTGGCGTCAGGCAGTTAGCTTCGATATCCCAGGGTTATGAACAGGGGCTTCAACAAAAACTGTGGAAAAGTCAGCGCGAGAGTTACCCACAGATTTTGTTGGCAAGGCTGGGGACAACTGTTCCCCCACACCGCGCAAGTCCACGCCACAAGGCTTTCCGGGCGATGCGTGGGGGGAATTTCCATTCCCCGAGCAGCACCAGGCATCCTTTCCCCCACGTTTCCCCAACATTGCGTTGCGGGAAAACTGCCGTTCCCCCAAAGGGGAGAAGCTCTACATATTAAACATCTGTCTTGTAAGAATTGCAAGCAAGTGGCGACTTGAGGCACTTTCTACAAGTCACTTGTCGAAGAAAAACGCCGACAAGTCACTTGTTCATGCTGCGCTGCACGTGGGCCTGTGGCTGCCCACCCAGCACCTTAATCGCGCCGAGGTGGAAAGCGTCAACAGGGCGCACAGAGATTGATGCATCCTGACCCACGCACTCTTCTGGGCGCCTCACGATGTCCAGTACCGCATCGAAGGGGGACAGGTAGAAGCGCAAAGCGGCCCTTTCGTCCACCGCGCTGCCGTGATACGTGGTCCTCCTGTTCTTCTCGAATGCGATGACATATGCGATGGGCTCCGGCATCTGGAATTCTCCCGTTCGTTGATTCCATGCGGACTACTTATTATGCCGAGTAATCGGCACGACGGCCGAGGGTAAATGCTTGAATGATTTCCTATTGCTTCACTGCAGGTGCGTTGCCCAATGCCCCCCTCTTAGCAACTCTCGCTTTGGTGAAGGTGGGAAAGGGTTTGCAAGATCGCTGTCACGAATCCAGCCAAATGTGATCTTATTAGGGGCGCTTTCCTCTATCGACATATCAGGGTTAACAAATCTCACATATGAATACCCATTTCTCCGATTAATCAGCGTGACAATATCACCCGCCTCAAGATATTGCCCCAGCCGCCCTACTTCCGCCCCCCTATGCAAGAAACTCCTTCTAGCCACGACGGCAATTCCAATGGCATCGAATTTCCTAGTCTCAGTATATTGGCTTGCACCACGCTCACCAGGTGCAGCATTAAAAATTCCTGCCGCGCTCAGACATCCACCGTGCGGTTGGTCAGTTTTTAGAGCAATTTCTTTGTCGTGCAAATACAGCGCACCACCAATTTCCGCCCTAGGATCGCGTTGCGCATAAGAGAAATGACTTTCATGCGGAACAAAATCAAAAGTCCTCATGGGAAGTACACTGGTTTCGTCGGCACTTCTTGCTACGCCAATGCTTAGATTCGTCATAAAAAAGAATCTGCAAGAAAACGCACCATCACGCGCGAAGTAGTAACCAAGAAAATCATTATCTGATTGATAGGTAGTCAAATTAATTTCATCGTACTCTGTCGCGACACCCGCAGCCGTCTCGCACGAAAGAGAGAGCGAAGAACATAGAATAGTGAAAAAAACAATGAATTTATTTAAATTTCTCATAGAATTCTTTCATCGCTGACGGGTACTTCGGTGGATAACCACTACCATTGTAGTAATAGGCAAAATCTTCCCAATTTTTTCCTTGCAACGCCTTTTTTGCGGAATTATTAATACTGATATAATTAACGAAAAGATCGAACTGCTCGCCAATACCCTGCATTTGAAGATTAGCCAAATCTAACGGACTTGAATACCCCATTTCTTCATAGAAAAAAGCCAGCACCTGAAATGCCCCCCACGAGCATGCCATTATCGCGGCATCCCGATCCAAAGAGCACGCACGAATGAATCGTTCGTATTGGTGCATCACGCTTTCATCAGTATGAGTCCAACCACCTTCAGCCGATTCTCCATCGGTGTACCCCCCTTGTATCGGCAAACAAAGGTTAGGATCTTTAGGAAACGGGTTTGGCTCATTTTTCAGGAGACTCAACTTTTCGTTTCTCTTATCCTTTGGAAGAAGGGAGCGAAAGAATATATGTCGCTCGTATAGTATTTTAGGTAGGCCGTTATCACAAAAACCGGTACCATGACTTTCCGTCATGGCGACCGCTTTAATTGCCGACACTTCACAGTCAAGCTTTTTTGCAGCATCGGAGTATTTGGCCTCGCTTATATCTATTTTCGGATAATTTAACCTCGACCCGAGGACGTTCAATGCAATTGTTCGTGGTGACCCAGTGTCCACTATCTTGTAGTGGTGTTCGATTGCAATTTCGGTTTACTTCTTGTGCGTCTTTTCGTCTTCCGTCACCACCTTCTTGCTTGTCGGAAAATCTTTTTTGACCCTGCCCTGCTCTGTGACCTTCTGCGACCAGCCAATGTACGGTCCAAAGTCATTAACGAGGCGTTCAATGGTCATGACCTCGCCTTCCTTGGCCACAGGTAATCCAGGTCCTGCTCAAATTCATCCTTCGGCGTGAGCTTCGTCGTCGCTTCCAGGTGATACTCGGGACTAACAACGGTAAACGCACTGAAATCCTTTTTAGGCGTCACGGTCGCCTTCCACACGTACTTACCGCTTCGGTTCTTTACCCAGACATCAATCGGCTGATTCCGCGAGGCGTTCTGAATGGTCACGGCATATCCGTTAGCGTCTGTAGCCACTTCCGTCCGGTTGCTTACCATTGGCGCTGAATCCGGCGCTCCGCCAGGGGCTGACGCTGCCCCCTGCGCAGATGCCGGATTCTCGGCAGGCGGATCGTCACTGTTCTGTCCAAATTTCCATTCAGGCGCTTGCGGTGCGCCCGCGCCTGCCTTAACCAGAACCGACAGTCCTTCAATCGGCTTTTTTAAAATATCCCCGAACACAATCGTCACCTCCACAAAGGGCGATGGCGCAGCCTTGGCTGGGGCAGAAGTAGGAGCGTGTTTCGGTTGAGCGGGATGCCGATGTGCCATTTATTTACCTTTACAAGTCACTTTTAAGGGAACGCAGGTAATTAAACCTGCGCCGGATCGGATTCAGAGTCTTCACGGTCGTAGGCGTCCTCGAATGCCCTCCAATCCCCCGCTCCAATTTCACACCTGACCTTTGCCGATTCTGCTGTACTGACGCTGAACGTCGAACCTTCGACTAGCACGCCCTGCTGCTTGACCGTGCCATCTGGCAGGTAGACACGGTACGGCTGACTATTGAGAGTCTTTCCGTCTCCCAGATTGGCGGCAACCGTACTCACATCAAACGTCTGCGTATACAGTTCGTCCGCATTCTGCTCGATAGGCGCAGGCGGAAGCGATACGGGAATGTGCATCGATGCCTTGCCCTGTTTCTGGACCGTGATGGTCTTGAAGAACAGGTCGAACGGACCGCCGAGCGTGATGCTGCCGTCCTTGATCTGGATGAATGCGCCGCCGCACTCCAGAATGATTTCCTTCGCAGCGGACAGAATGACCTTGCCGTTGACGCTGGCGACGTTCACGTCCTTGTCCGCAATAAGAGACATTGGGCCGCTTTGCGCCTGGACTTCGACCGGCCCCTTCGCGGCGTAGATCTTGATACCGAACTTCTGCACGAACAGCGAAATCTTCTCGCCTGCCGCGACCGTGAAGCGCTTCAGCACGCTCCAGTCCGCGTTCTTCCCGGCCACCCCCGAGATGTCGCCCTGCGCCGCGAACTGCATGCCCTGGCCTGTGACAAGTGCCGCCGACGCGGGTGTACCCATCAGCAGCCCCGGTTTCTTCAAGCCGTCCAGATCGTCCTTGATCTGCTGCTGCGCGTCAGTGTCGGCGGGTTCGGCCTTGGCGCTGCTGGCGGATGCAGCCAGCGCCTTCGCGGTCGCCAGCGCGCTTTCCAGTTTCGCTATGGTCTCCTGCATGTCCAGCTGCTTGCCAGTGGCAGCAGGCCGGTCATACGTCGTGAACATCAGCCCCTTGCCCGCACGGTTCACACCGTAACCCGAAGACCTCAGTTCATACCCCTCACCCCGGTATTCAAGTTTGTTATTAACCAGGTATCCGAGATTCAGTTGCGACTTGCCTGAATATTCCGTGCTAAGTTTGACCCCTTCCTGCCCCGCCCAGTCCTCCATGCGCAGCTTGTTGTTGCTCTGCGTGCGGATCGTGTTGCGCGAGAGCCAGCGCCGGTCGCTCGTGATGAGGTCCCTCGCTTGGCTGTGGTGGTGAAACGCAGTAATTTCCGGTTTATCAGGGTCACCATCTCGAAATTGGATGACCGCCTCGTCGTTGTCCAGCGCGACAAAGTGGAAGCCGGTCTGCAGCTTGCCCGCGAAGGGTTTGGCGAGTCGCAGCGGTACACTCTCGCCACCTTTAGGCCATGTTGCGAAGTCCACATCGAAGCGGACCACATAGTAGCCAGCAGCATTAAGATAGGCGTAGGTATATTTATCAGGACTGCAAATTCTGGCGCTCAGCGTTCCGCTGATTTTTGGCCAGGTTTCCGGCTTCAGCTCCAGACGGAAGCGGCGGTCGGCAGGGATGGCCCTGAACGTGTTCGAATACGCCGCGTCACGTGCGCCGCTGTGCGTGGCCTCGATGATGACCATGCCTTTGGGCGCATCGGGCAGCACGATATCCGTTTCGAGCACGGTGGCGCACTGCAAGGCAAGCACGTTGCCTGCGCCTTCGCACACAACCTGGCCGGCGATGGCCGCTTCGTGCCTGAGTTGCGCTTCCCACTGCGCCCCGGCCGCGTCGAGGTGGTTCGTGCCGTAGATATACGGCTGACCGTAGGTGGTCGGGTCCTCTGGCGCGACGCAAACCGAGGCGCGATAACGTTCCCACGCTGCGTCCGGGTTGTACTCGGCCACCATGAACGACTGCGGCACCGTGACGGCGTGGGTCTTGATCGCCGTGACGACTTCCACGCCACCCGCTTCGAGTCCCGCCGCCTCACGGTACGGCACGATGTGCTGCGGTTCGTCGTAGAGATAGTGGTCAATGTCATCGGCGAAAACCACCTGATCGCCGTACTCAGTCTCCACGATATAGCTGTAGATGCCCGCCTTCTGCATGAGCATCTGGGCGTAGGCCATATCCGTCATGTGGTACTGCATACGGAACAGGTGTTTGGGGTACCGGCGGCGCAGCCGGAAGCGGAACTGATGATCTCGCAGGCCGTGGCGACGCAGGATGGCTGCGAGAATGTCCGGCAAACTCTGATGCTGGTAGGTGCCGGTGTACGTGACGGCTTCGAGCCGTCCGAAATGCGACTTGAGCACCATCTGGTACTTCGTGAAATCCTTCGTCGTTTGAACCGTCGAGAAGCGCTCGATGAAGCCCGAAAAACACCGCATAGTCCCGTCATCGGCCTTGATGCTGAAAACCGCGTCACGGCTCAGGAAGTCGGCGCGCAATAGCTGCTGTGAGTGGGTCAGCTCGATAAGGACGATGTTGGGCTCGCCCATCTTTTCGGTGGCTGCGAACGACGCGACTGAAAGTTGCACAGCGTTGTCCGTACCTGGCACCGCCAGGTGGTAGGACTGACGCCCCGAGGCATTTTTAGGCAATAGATCAAACTCGGCCATGCAATCTCCCTTTTCAAATCAGCACTCCTTATCCTGCACTTACTGATTTTGCACAAAAGCGGACAAGTCCTAAATGCGGATGCGGATTGGGTAAAGTCCTGCTTGCCTGATGGCAGACAAAAAATCACGCGCGATTCACCTTGCGCGCCGCCTCAAGCTGCCGCTCAAGGTCATGGATGCGCGCCTGCTGGCGAGCGATCAGCTCGAGATTTCCGTAAGTCTGGAGTTCAAGCATCGTGACGTACCTGACCAGATCGTCGTAGGTGTATCCCGTTGGAAACGTGCTTATCGCGTGGAGCAGCTTCAATGTCGCGCGCGACTGCCCCAGATCATTTATGTAGTTATCCTTATTACGTTAAGCGAAACAAATCACTTGCCCGCAACGATTCAGGCGGCGGCACTCAAACAGCAGTGGGGCTCAAGAAAGGTTTCGGCGGAACACCGAACCAGATCGATCAGGCACTGCGTCGCGTTCAGCCGGTTGTGGTCGGTCGCAGCATGCTCGATCCGGTCTGCCACGATGTCCATACATTCAAAGAAGGCACGCTGCCTTTCGAGCAGCACATACAGACGCGCGATCTCGCTACCCAGCTCTTCGCGTGTATATCCACCAGGAAACTGACGTTGCACGATATCCGCTCCGGTTCAGGAAACGGCCCGCCCGGTGACGAGAAAATTGGGGTGAGCGGGCACTGAACAGGGTTAGCAGACTGGTGTGTGACGACCAGCAAGCCTCGCGGCTTCCCC
>NZ_JAYMSC010000043.1:0-65025 GCF_038900775.1 Paraburkholderia sp. JHI869 | reverse complement strand
GGGGGGGGGGGTGGGGGGCGGGCTCTATGGTCAGGCGCCGCAACTCGCGCGGCTCGACGGCAACGGCAATCTGCCGGTGGGCGTCGACTTCAGGCAGATCTACGCGACGGTGCTAGGCCCCTGGTGGGGCCTCGACGCGCAAGCCGTGCTGCAGCAGCGCTTCGAGCCGCTGCCGCTGCTGCGCGCATAGCGCGTGTGCGTGTGCGTGTGCGAGCTTCAACCGCGCCGCGCGGCGCGCCATGCGATCCACAGCTTGCGCACCGGCGTGAGCACGATTTGCTGATGCAGCACCTGATAGCCTTCGCGCTCGACTTCATCGAGCAGCGCGAGTTCGAGCGCTGCGAGCGCGCGCAAGGTGCGCTGGTCGCGCCGCGCCGAGGCGGGAATCGCGTTGAGCGCTGCGTGCACCGATTCGCGCGCACGCGAGGTCTGGAACTGCATGAGTTCCGTGAACTCCGCGCTGTAGCGCCGGTTGATGAGATCGGCCGCAGTGACGTTGTAGCGCTGTAATTCGTCGATGGGCACATAGATGCGGCCGTGGCGCGCATCGTTGCCGATTTCCGGCACGAATTGCGCGAGCATGAGCGCATTGCCAAGCGGTGCGGCCCAGCGTGCGGCGTCCTGGCGGTCCTCGTCGGTGCGCGCGCTGACTTGCGCCACGAGCGAGGCGAACGTGCCGCCCACGCCCTCCATATAGCGACGCAGATTCGGTAGATCGAGATAACGCGCCTGCTCGAAATCCATTTCGAAGCCGGCGAGGAGCGCCTGCAACGCGGGATAGGCGGCGTTCGCGTCGTCGAGATGCTCGGCGAGCGCCTGCGTGACCGGATGCGCGGGCTTGCCCGCGGCGAGCGCAGCGAGTTCCTTTTGCCACCAGGCGAGCTTCGTGCGGCCGACCGTGGGATCGCTGGTTTCTTTCGCGGTTTCCTCGAGTTCGCGGCGCAACGCGAAGAGGGCGGTCAAGAGCGGTTGGCGCGCGGCGCGGGCCTGACGCAGCGCATAGTAAGTGCTCGAACCGGGGGGAGCCGCCTTTTGCAGGCAGTAGTCGTCGAAGTTCACGGCGTTCGGAGATGTGGGGCGAAGCGGCTCGCGCGGCGGCCAGAGCGCGGCGCGACAGTAGAGCCGGGATTCTAGCATCGGCGCCGCTTCCGGCCGGCGCGGCAGGGCTTCGCGGCGCACTGGTCGAGACCTGGGCGGTGCGCGGTCATGCCCCGTCGCGCACTGTTTTCAGGGTGCAGACAAGCGCCAGTCAATCGGTTAGAATCTCGCGCTTGCGCTTTCTGACGCTTAAGCTAGAGGTGCGCAGCCGGCAGATGATGAAGCATCGCGGCCGGCGGCGCAGTCAGAGAGCAGGCTGGATTGCGGGCGAGGTGGGCGCGAGGTTGACGGCGCCGCGCCCGGCGTCTCACGAGGACTCGATCAGTCGGCATGTCGCACAGGGTTGTATCGCACGCGTTATTCGCAGCGGTCCTGCCGGGCGCAAGAATGAGAAGCGCAAAGAATTCGCGTGAGTGGCGAAATTGGTAGACGCACCAGGTTTAGGTCCTGACGCCCGCAAGGGTGTGCCGGTTCGAGTCCGGCCTCACGCACCAAAGTAAAAAGGCCATGTACCAACGGTACATGGCCTTTTTGTTTGTGCGCTGTTTGCGCGAAGCATTCGCAACGGCGACCCGATGTTGCCCAATCGCGGCCACCATCTGTTTAGCTTATTGCCTCTGCTCGCACGTACTGCCTTACAGTTCGGTCTGCATCGCTACGATCACCTTGTCGAGCGCGCGCGCGAGTGCGTCGCGCTCCTTGTCGTCGAGACTCGCGAAGAGGTCGACATTCCACTTGCGCGCGATGGGCATAACCTTGCGATACAGCGCGCGTCCATCGGTTGTGAGCGAAACGAGCACGAGGCGTCCGTCCTCATCGCTCGTGTCGCGCTGCATGAGGCCGCGGCGCATCAGCGCTTCGGCTGCACGGCTTGCCTGGCTCTTGTCGAGATTCGCGTGACGCGCAAGCTCCATCACGGAAAACGGGCCGAACGCCCCCACAGCTGCAATGAGCCGAGCCTCCGGAAGTGTGATGCCGAGCTTCGCCTGGTAGCGTTCGCTCGCACCACGTTCGGAGAGTTTGTTCAGGACATGCAGCCGATAGGTGAGGAATTGTTCGAGTCCGGCTTTGCTTGCCTTCATGGGAGTCCTGGTCTGGTCGCTTGGGAAGGGCGCGAAACGTGTCGCGATTCCATGATTGTTGCCCCATCTTGCGCGCGGGTCAACGCATCCGAACCCTTGTTTGGCGCCTCCGGGGCAGCGCACGAATCTATTAATCGCTTACTGTGGAGTGCGTGGCGCGCGTATTCAACAAATCGGACTACGAATTCCGGGTTTCACCGGCGAAGCCGGGGCCGTGTGCCCCGGCGAATCCACCTAGTTGGATGTACGCGCAGCGTATTTGAGGCGGGTGAGCTGCTCCGCTTCGTTGGCGAGCAGGCGTGCGGCGTCGCGAATCGCGGTTTCGAGCGTGATGGGCCCCGGCGCAGGCGAGAAGCAGCCGCTGAAATGCTCCGCGAGCCGCGGCAGGGCGGCGGCATCTACGGCGCCCGAGAGCAGCGTGGCCGGCACGCCCACGGCCACGGCGTGGCGGCAGGCGATGAACGGCGCCTTGCCGTGCAGCGTCTGCACGTCCGAGCGGCCTTCGCCGGTGATGAGCCAGTCCGCGCCGTCGAGCGCCTCGTCCAGACCGATGGTGCGCGCAACGACTTCGGCGCCGGGCTCGAAGCTCGCGCCCAGCATGCGCAGCGCGAAACCCAGGCCGCCGGCCGCGCCGGAGCCTGCTTCGTCGCGTACGCGATGGCCGAGCGCCGCTTCGAGCAGATCGGCGAAGCGGCCGAGCGCGGCGTCGATCGGCGCGACCTGCTCGGGCGTCACGCCCTTTTGCGGGCCGAACACGGCGGTCGCGCCATGCTCGCCAGTCAGCGGATTGTCGACGTCCGACATGCCGACGAACGATGCCTCGCGAAGTCGCGCGTCGAGCCCGGAAACGTCCACGCGCGCCACCTGCGCGAGTGCTTGCGGCGTCGGTTCGAGCGGCTTGTCGGCGGCGTCGAAGAGTTGCAGCCCGAGGCCCGCGAGCAAGCCTGCGCCGGCGTCGTTGGTGCTGCTGCCGCCGAGCGCCACATAAAAGCGACGCACGCCTTCGTCGAGCAGCGCGCGGATCGCTTCGCCCATGCCGCGCGTGCTGCGCGCATCCACCGGCACGCCCATGCCCACCGGGTCCGTGATGCCGACGATCTCGGCGGTTTCGACGATCGCGCTGCCGTCGTGCAGCAGGCCCACCGCGGCGTCGCGTTTCGGGCCCGCAGCGCCTTCCACGGTGAGTACGCGGCGCTCGCCGCCCATCGACAGCATCGCGTCGAGCGTGCCTTCGCCGCCGTCGGCCATGGGGCGGATGCGGATGTCAGCGTCGGCGCGAACGCGGCGGATGCCCTCGGCGATCGCGGCGGCGACCCCGTCCGCGCTGAGCGAGCCTTTGAAAGAGTCAGGAGCAATGACGATAACGGGAGCGTCAGTCGACGAATTCGGCATGGTGTCTCTGCTGGAAGAATTGTGTTGGGAGCGGCTGTGGCCGGCGGGGCGTCCGGCGCGAGCGTAAGCTTAACAGCCCCGCCGCGTGCGCTGGATAACGGCGTTGCGATAGCACGGATCGGGGCGCATTTCACACACACAGCGGCTCAAAAGCAGGCCAAAAGCGGGTCAAAAACAGGCGCACAGCACACTCAAACGGCAATTCCTCTGGCGCCGGGAAATAGTTTGCTAAAATACTTGGCTCTTTTGACGGAACCGCACCGCAAGCCGCCCGTTTCGGCGCTGTTGAGCGGCGCGCACAAGCGCCCGCATTCAGCTCCAAAGCGGGTTGCTGGAATGGGCTGCCGTCGGGATCGCCCCAGGCGGGTCCCGGCGGACTGCGGCACGCAAAGACCACAGATTACTGATTCGCTCGAACAATTTTAGGACGATTGAAGCCATGGCTAACGTTGTTGAAAACCTCGGCAAGCTCGAACGCCGCGTGACGATTTCCCTGCCGAAGGACGCCGTGCAGAAAGAAATCGATTCGCGCATCCGTAAACTCGCGAAGAACGTGCGCATGCCGGGTTTCCGCCCGGGCAAGGTGCCGCTCAAGATGGTCACGCAGCAGTATTCGGGCCAGGTCGAAGCCGAAGTCCTGAGCGACAAGGTCGGCAAGGAGTTCTTCGACATCAGCCGCGCCGAGAACCTGCGCGTTGCCGGCCAGCCGAGCTTCGCACCGAAGTCGGAAGCCGCTGAAGGCGACTACGCATTCGACGCGACCTTCGAGGTCTACCCGGAAGTGAAGCTCGGCGACGTCGCGACGGCCGAAATCGAGCGCACGACCACGACCATCACCGAAGCCGAAATCGACCGCACGCTCGACATCCTGCGCAAGCAGCGCGTGCACTTCCACGCTCGCGGCGAAGCGGGCGAGCACGGTGACGGCGGCGCCGACACCGCAGCGAAGGAAGGTGACCGCGTGACGGTCGACTTCGTCGGCAAGATCGACGACGTCGCGTTCCAGGGCGGCACCGCTGAAGGCTTCGCGTTCGTTCTGGGCGAAGGCCGCATGCTGCCGGAATTCGAAAAGGCCGCGATCGGCCTGAAGAAGGGCGAATCGCGCGAATTCGACCTCGCGTTCCCCGAGGATTATCACGGCAAGGACGTCGCCGGCAAGACGGCGAAGTTCACGATCACGATGCAGCAGATCGAGTGGGCGCACCTGCCGGAAATCGACGCTGAATTCGCCAGGTCGCTCGGCATCGCCGACGGCGACCTCGTGAAGATGCGCGCCGAAATCAAGGACAACCTCGAGCGCGAGGCTAAGCGCCGCACGCAGTCGATCGTCAAGAACCAGGTGATGGACGCGCTCCTGAAGATCTCGGAACTCGACGTGCCGAACGCACTCGTCGAGCAGGATCAGGAACGCCTCGTCGAAATGGCGCGCGCCGACCTCGCGCAGCGTGGTGTGCCCAACGCCAAGGACGCACCGATCCCGGCCGAAATGTTCAAGGAACAAGCCGAGCGCCGCGTGAAGCTCGGCCTCGTGCTCGCCGAACTCGTGAAGGCCAACAGCCTCGAGGCGAAGCCGGAGCAAATTCGTGCTGAAGTCGACGAATTCGCGAAAAGCTACGAAGACCCGAAGGAGGTCGTGCGCTGGTATTATTCCAACCAGCAGCGTCTGGCCGAAATGGAAGCCTACGTCGTCGAATCGAACGTCGTGGACTTCGTGCTCGGCAAGGCCAAGGTGACGGACAAGCAAGTTAGCTTCGAAGAACTGGCAAGCGCGACGGCGCAGGCTTAAATCTGCCCGCTACGGCGTGCCGGCTGTCGGAGCGACCGACGGCCAGCACGCCGTTTTTGTATCCGCAGGTTTTAGCCATGCTGTTCGTGTGGTTGATTTGAACGGGGTCCGTCTCCAAGTCTCCATTCGGGTATATCAGAAGAACTTTTCCAGACAAGGATGCACCGCATGACCATTCGCGCTCAATCGCTGGATACGTTGACCTCCCACTCGTCGCGGGACTTCGACCCGCAGGCGCTCGGCCTCGTGCCGATCGTCGTCGAAACGAGCGGTCGCGGCGAACGTTCCTACGACATCTACTCGCGCCTGCTCAAGGAGCGCGTGGTGTTCCTGGTCGGCGAAGTGAACGACCAGACGGCGAACCTCGTGGTCGCCCAGCTGCTGTTCCTCGAAAGCGAAAACCCGGACAAGGACATCAGCCTGTACATCAACAGCCCGGGCGGCTCGGTGTCGGCCGGCATGGCGATTTACGACACGATGCAGTTCATCAAGCCGGACGTTTCGACCCTTTGCATGGGCCTCGCGGCCAGCATGGGCGCATTCCTGCTGGCGTCGGGTGCCAAGGGCAAGCGTTTCGCGCTGCCGAACTCGCGTGTGATGATTCACCAGCCGCTCGGCGGCGCGCGCGGCCAGGCGTCGGACATCGAAATTCAGGCTCGCGAAATCCTGTACCTGAAGGAGCGCCTGAACCAGTTGCTCGCGCACCATACGGGTCAGCCGGTCGAGCGCATCGCGCGCGACACGGATCGCGACAATTTCATGTCGGGTGACGATGCGCAGGCATACGGTCTCGTCGACCAGGTCCTGCACAAGCGTCCTTAAGCTGCGCGAGCGGTTTTGCGCGTCCGACCCTGCGAAGGGCGGCGCGCAGGCGAAGTCCTGAAGGAACAAGCTCGGCCCCCGTACAAAAGGGGATAGCCGACGCCGCGCAGACCTTGTGAAATAATCGGCAAACGCGCTTCGCGGCCTGCGGCCCCCAACGCCGTCACAGCAAGCGGTTCACGCACCCTCCGGCCTGGCCGGGGGAAACGGCGTATCATGTAACAGAGTGTCCGGAGGCTCATTTATCCATGGCGGACAAGAAAGGTTCTAACAGCGAGAAGCTGTTGTATTGCTCGTTCTGCGGCAAGAGCCAGCATGAGGTGAAAAAGCTCATCGCTGGTCCGTCGGTATTCATCTGCGATGAATGCATCGACTTGTGCAACGAGATCATTCGCGACGAAGCCGCCGGTGCGGGCGTCGACGCGGCGCTGTCGCGCTCGGACCTGCCGAGCCCGCAGGAGATCCGCGACATCCTCGACCAGTACGTGATCGGGCAGGAGCGCGCGAAGAAGATTCTCGCAGTGGCGGTGTACAACCACTACAAGCGTCTGAAGCACCTCGACAAGAAGGACGACGTCGAACTCTCCAAAAGCAACATCCTCTTGATCGGGCCCACGGGTTCGGGCAAGACGCTGCTCGCGCAGACGCTCGCGCGCCTTCTGAACGTGCCGTTCGTGATCGCCGACGCCACCACGCTGACCGAAGCCGGTTACGTGGGCGAAGACGTCGAGAACATCATTCAGAAGCTGCTGCAGAACTGCAATTACGAGGTCGACAAGGCCCAGCGCGGCATCGTCTACATCGACGAAATCGACAAGATCAGCCGCAAGTCGGACAACCCGTCGATCACGCGCGATGTTTCCGGCGAGGGCGTGCAGCAGGCGCTGCTCAAGCTCGTCGAAGGCACGATGGCTTCGGTGCCGCCGCAGGGCGGCCGCAAGCATCCGAACCAGGATTTCATCCAGGTCGACACGACCAATATCCTGTTCATTTGCGGCGGTGCGTTCGACGGTCTGGAAAAGGTCATCACCGACCGCACGGAAAAGACTGGCATTGGCTTCGGCGCGAGCGTGAAGAGCAAGCAGGAACGCGACACTGGCGAAGTGCTGCGCGAAACGGAGCCTGAAGACCTGATCAAGTTCGGTCTGATTCCGGAACTGATCGGCCGTCTGCCCGTGGTCGCCACGCTCGGCAAGCTCGACGAAGCCGCGCTCATGAAGATTCTGGTCGAGCCGAAGAATGCGCTCGTCAAGCAGTATCACAAGCTCTTCAACATGGAGCGCGTGGAGCTGGAAATTCGCCCGGCCGCGCTGCAGGCCGTCGCCCGCAAGGCGATCCGCCGCAAGACCGGGGCTCGTGGCCTTCGTTCGATCCTGGAACAGGCATTGCTCGACGTGATGTACGAGCTGCCGGCCATGAAGGGCGTGAGCAAGGTCATCATCGACGACAACGTGATCGACGGCGACGGCAAACCGCTGCTGATCTACGAAGACGCTCCGAAGGTTGCAGGGTCGAACTGATGGTGGTGATCGGCTAAAGAGTTCCGGAAAAAGGCCGTTCATACAATGGGATGAACGGCTTTTTCGTTTAATCTTGTGGTCGATGGCGCACTATTTTGGAGTCACTGAACTTTTCCCACACGCGCGAGGCTTGCAATCGGTATCTCAGGCCTCAATTACCGAACAATTGATTCCACTCATGGGGAAATGAAATGTCAGGAACCCAACTCCTCCCGCCGGAACGCACCACGCTCCCGCTGCTGCCGCTGCGAGACGTCGTAGTCTTCCCGCATATGGTGATTCCCCTTTTCGTGGGCCGACCGAAATCGATCAAGGCCCTCGAAGCGGCTATGGAAGGCGGCAAGCACATCATGCTCGTCGCCCAGAAAACCGCCGCGAAGGACGAGCCGACCGAAAAAGATATGTATGAAGTAGGGTGTATCGCCAACATCCTGCAAATGCTCAAGCTGCCCGACGGCACCGTGAAGGTGCTCGTGGAAGGCCTGCAGCGCGCGAAGACGCTTTCCATCGAAGAGCAGGAAACGCAGTTCTCGTGCGAAGTGATGCCGCTCGAACCGGACCACGCAGACAGCGCTGAAACCGAAGCGCTGCGCCGCGCGATCGTCTCGCAGTTCGACCAGTACGTGAAGCTCAACAAGAAGATCCCGCCGGAGATCCTGACCTCGCTGTCGGGCATCGACGAGGCCGGTCGTCTTGCTGACACCATCGCCGCGCATCTGCCGCTCAAGCTCGACCAGAAGCAGCACATCCTCGAGATGTTCCCGGTCGTGGAGCGTCTGGAGCACCTGCTCGCGCAACTCGAAGCCGAAATCGACATTCTCCAGGTGGAGAAGCGCATTCGCGGCCGCGTGAAGCGCCAGATGGAAAAGAGCCAGCGCGAGTACTACCTGAACGAACAGGTCAAGGCAATCCAGAAGGAACTGGGCGAAGGCGAAGAGGGTGCCGATCTCGAAGAACTCGAGAAGCGCATCACGGCCGCGCGCATGCCGAAGGAAGCCAAGAAGAAGGCCGACGCCGAGCTCAAGAAGCTCAAGCTGATGTCGCCGATGTCGGCGGAAGCGACCGTCGTGCGCAACTACATCGATACGCTGATCGGCCTGCCGTGGCGCAAGAAGAGCAAGGTCAACAACGACCTCTCGAACGCCGAAGCCGTGCTCGACGAAGACCACTTCGGACTCGAGAAGGTGAAGGAACGCATTCTCGAGTATCTCGCGGTCCAACAGCGCGTGGACAAGGTCAAGGCGCCGATCCTGTGTCTCGTCGGGCCTCCGGGCGTCGGCAAGACCTCGCTTGGGCAGTCGATTGCGCGCGCAACGAACCGCAAGTTCGTGCGTATGGCGCTGGGCGGTGTGCGTGACGAAGCCGAAATCCGCGGCCACCGTCGTACGTACATCGGCTCGATGCCGGGCAAGATCCTGCAGAGCCTGACCAAGGTCGGCGTGCGCAATCCGCTCTTCCTGCTCGACGAAGTCGACAAGATGGGCATGGATTTCCGCGGCGATCCGTCGTCGGCGCTGCTCGAAGTGCTCGACCCGGAACAGAACCACACGTTCGCCGACCACTACATCGAAGTCGATTTCGACCTCTCCGATGTGATGTTCGTCGCCACGTCGAACTCGCTGAACATCCCGCCGCCGCTGCTCGACCGGATGGAAGTCATCCGCCTCTCGGGTTACACGGAAGACGAGAAGGTCAGCATCGCCCAGCGTTATCTCCTGCCGAAGCAGAAGAAGAACAACGGGCTGAAGCCGACCGAGATCGAAGTGACCGAAGGTGCGATCCGCGACATCATTCGCTACTACACGCGTGAAGCGGGCGTGCGTTCGCTCGAGCGTGAAGTGTCGAAGATCTGCCGCAAGGTCGTGAAGATGCTGCTGCTGAAGAAGGCCGATAAGGCCGTCACGGTGGACAGCGCCAACCTCGACACGTTCCTTGGCGTGCGCAAGTACGACTTCGGTCTGGCTGCGAAGGAAAACCAGGTCGGTCAGGTCACGGGCCTCGCGTGGACGGAAGTCGGCGGCGATCTGCTGACGATCGAAGCGGCGGTCATGCCCGGCAAGGGCAATGTGATTCGCACGGGTTCGCTCGGCGACGTCATGAAGGAATCGGTCGAAGCGGCACGTTCGGTGGTGCGTTCGCGTTCGCGTCGTCTCGGTATCAAGGACGAGGCGTTCGAAAAGCAGGACATCCACATCCACGTGCCCGAAGGCGCGACGCCGAAGGACGGTCCGTCCGCAGGCGGTGCGATGACGACGGCGCTGGTGTCGGTGCTCACGGGCATTCCGGTGCGTGCTGACGTTGCGATGACGGGCGAGATCACGCTGCGCGGCGAAGTGCTGCCGATCGGCGGGCTGAAGGAGAAGCTGCTCGCGGCGCATCGCGGTGGCATCAAGCTCGTGCTGATCCCGGAAGAGAACGTGAAGGATCTCACCGAGATTCCGGACAACGTGAAGAACTCGATCGAGATCGTGCCGGTCCGCTGGATCGACAAGGTGCTCGAACTCGCGCTCGAACGTGTGCCGCAGCCGCTGCCGGAAGAAGAAGTGAAGGCCGAGGACGCCAAGGCGCCCGTGGCCGAATCGAAGGATGGTGCTGCGACGGAAGTCGTCAAGCACTAAGCCTTCAGTCTCCCTTCAACAAGCCACGCGCAAGCGCGGCGCGTTGCACCCCGAAAAAGCCCGCGGCATGGTCCGCGGGCTTTTTTGCGCCCACAATCCTTGACGTTGTGATGACAACCAGCGTCTTTTCTGCCCTTTTCCAGCGCGTTCGAGTGATCCCTCGAATATTCCCTCGAATGGTCGCCAAATCAGGCTGAACCCGGCTTGACACGGCCCTTTCGGCCCCGTTAAATGGGCGGTCCCCGCGCAATGCCGGGGACGTACATCCAATAAGTTGACCTTCTTTCTTACGATTGCCCAAACACATTCTCGGGGGCTGGAATGAATAAAACGGAACTGATCGACCATATCGCGCAACAAGCCGACATTTCGAAGGCGGCTGCAGGACGCGCACTCGACGCCGTCATCGGCGGCGTCAAAGGCACGCTCAAGAAGGGCGGTTCGGTTACGCTCGTCGGCTTCGGTACGTTTGCCGTTGGCAAGCGCACGGCGCGCACCGGCCGCAATCCGCGCACTGGCGACGCGATCAAGATCAAGGCTGCGAAGGTGCCCAAATTTAGGCCTGGTAAAGCGCTGAAGGATGCGCTAAACTAGCGGGCTCGCTACCTGCAAGGTGGCGCAGCAGAAGTCGCAGTACAGGAAGCAGCGCAGGAAAGCATGAAGCTGGGTGCTTAGCTCAGTTGGTAGAGCGGCGCCCTTACAAGGCGTAGGTCGGGAGTTCGAGCCTCTCAGCACCCACCACAGCTTCAGTTCCGGTACGTAGCGCACCCGCACGGAGCGGTAGTTCAGTTGGTTAGAATACCGGCCTGTCACGCCGGGGGTCGCGGGTTCGAGTCCCGTCCGCTCCGCCAAGGATATCTCGACAAGAAGGCGAACTCCGGTTCGCCTTTTTTGTTGGCCGCTGTTGTAATATCGGGCGTTCTATTTTTTGGCGCTCTCAACGTCTGGTCACGCATGCTCGACTTTTTCCGCAATCACAAACGCCTGATGATGTTCATGCTGCTCCTGGTCATTCTGCCAGGGCTGGGCTTCGTCGGTATTCAAGGTTTCCGCGGCTTTTTCGATGAAAGCGCGAATGTCGCGAGCGTCAACGGCCACAAGATCACGCGTGTCGAATACGACAACGCTGCGCGCCAGCAGCTAGACCAGGCGCGCCAGGTCCTCGGTGCGCAATTCGACGCGAGCATGTTCGACACGCCCCAGCATCGCAAGGACATCCTCGACGGGCTGATCCAGCAGCGCGTGCTCGTGGACGAAACGCAGCGCCTGCACCTCACCGCCTCGGACGACGCCGTGCGCCGCGCGCTGCTCGCCGACCCGGTGATCTCGTCGCTCAAGAATCCCGACGGCTCGATCAATCTCGACCAGTACAAGCAACTGCTCGCCATGCAGGGCATGACGCCCGAGCAGTACGACGAGCGCGTGCGCTATAGCCTCGCCATGCAGCAGCTGCCGGCGTCGATCATCAGCAGCGCGTTCACGCCGAAGGCGCTCGCGCAGCAACTGACGGGCCTCTCGGAGCAGCAGCGCGACGTGCAGGGCCTCGCGTTCCATGCGAGCGACTACGCGCCCAAGGTCCAGCCGACCGACGCGCAACTGCAGGCCTACTACGACGCGAACAAGAACGCTTTCGCGACTCCGGCCACGGCGCAGATCCAGTATCTCGTGCTCTCGGCGGCTACGGTCGCCGCCGGCGTGCAGCCGAGCGACGCCGATCTCAAGAAGTACTACGACGACAACATCGCGCACTACCGCACGCAGGAAGAAGTGCGCGCGAGCCACATCCTGATCACGGTGCCGAAGGACGCGAGCGCCGACGTGCGCAACGCCGCGAAGCAGAAGGCCGAATCGATCCTCGCCGAAGTCAAGGCGCACCCGGATCAGTTCGCGCAGATCGCGCAGAAGGAGTCGCAGGACCCGGGTTCGGCCTCGAAGGGCGGCGACCTCGGCTACTTCGGTCCCGGCATGATTGCGGGCGGCAAGGCGTTCGACGATGCCGTTTTCAAGCTCAAGAAGGACGAGATCAGCGACGTGATCCAGTCGGACTTCGGCTATCACATCGTCAAGGTCACGGACCTGAAGCCGGCGGTTACGAAGCCGTTCGACGACGTGAAGGGGCAGATCACGAATGACGTGAAGGCGCAGCAGGCCGCGAAGCTGCTCGCCGACGCGACCGACGGCTTCACCTCGGTCGTCTACGAGCAGGCCAAGACCCTGCAGCCGGCCGCGGACAAGTACAAGCTGACGATCCAGACGGCCACGGTCACACCGAAGCCGAATGCAACGTTGCCGCCGGACAGCCCGCTGAACAACCAGAAGTTCCTCGACGCCGTATTTGCGAGCGACTCGGTGAACCAGCACAACAACACCCAGGCGATCGACGTCGGCAACAACACGCTGATCTCGGCACACGTGACGAACTATCAGCCGGCGGCCGTGCCCGCGTTCGCCGCGGTCAAGGATGCGGTGCGCCAGAAGGTGGTCGCACAGCAGGCCGCCGACATGGCGCACAAGGACGGCGAGGCCAAGCTCGCGGAGCTGCAGAAGTCGAAGTCGACCGATGGCTTCTCGTCGGCGCTCAAGGTGTCGCGCAACGACGCCCAAGGGCTGCCGCCCAGCGCTCTCTCGGCGGTCTTCAAGGCCGATTCGACGAAGCTGCCCGCCTATGTTGGCGTGGACCTCGGCAATGACGGCTACGCGATCTACCGCGTGAACAGCGTGACCATCGGTCCGGCCGCTGACGGCCCGCGTCTCGCAGCCGCGCAGCAGCAACTGGCTCAAGTGGGTGGCCAGTCGCAGGTGCAGGCGTATCTCGACGCAGTGCGTGAGCGCTCGAAGGTCAAGACGTACGGCTCGCTCGGCTCGGGCAGCCAGTCGGGTGACGGCGACGGCGCTCAGTAAGCCGGACCACGCATCCGCTTGCCGGCGTTGAACGCCGGCACAAAAAAGCCCCGCGAAATATCGCGGGGCTTTTGCGTTCTGGCGAGCGCGAAATCAGAGGCAGGCGTTGATGTCGCCGGTGGCGTCGCCGCCCGCGCCGCCGCCGGAGCGGAAGCCGACCCACGTCTTCGCGCTGGCGCTCCACGCCGGGCGCACCGTTGCGGCTGCGCCGTTAGGCGGCTGCTGGCCAGGGACGTAGACGTCGACAGCCTGGCCGTTGGCGAGCACGGACTGTGAGACGACTTGCTGTTGCGACTTGTCGGCCCACTTTTGCGCGATGCATTGAGCAACCGTCGCAGGCGGTTGCTGGCTCGTGCCGACGGACTGCGCTCCGCTCGGCATTGGCTGATTGGCGCAGGCAGCAAGTGCTGCCGTAACGACAATGAGAGGTAAATATTTCACGCTTCTTTCCTCCAGTCAGGGGCGGTCGGATTCAGGCAGCGAGGCCTCTCGGACTCGCATGTCTGACGCAAAAGGTGGCCAATGACGCGACGCGGTTGCTCAGCGCTGCGCGCCGCTGCCGAGCAGCGGCTTGAGTGTTGGCCACACGTTGTCGAGCAGCAACCGCTGTGCCTGCTGGGTGGGATGGATCTGATCGGCCTGGAAGAGTTCGGGCTTGTCGGCGAGTCCGGCGAGTAGAAAGGGCACGAGCGGCACGTTCAGTTCCTTCGCCAGCCGTTCGTAGATGGCGTGAAAATCACGCGTGTAGTCGGGCCCATAGTTGGGCGGCACGTACATGCCGATGAGCACGGGTTTCGCGCCGCCCTTGCGGATCTGCGCGACGATGGCGCGCAGATTGCTCTCTGTCGTCGTGAGCGGCACGCCGCGCAGTGCGTCGTTTGCGCCCAGTTCGACGACCACGATCGCGGGCTTGATGCGCTGCATGACGAGCGGCAGGCGCGTGAGTCCGCCGCTGGTCGTGTCCCCGCTGATGCTCGCATTCGCAACGTTATAATCGATCCGCTCGCTGGCCAGGCGCTGGCGCAGCAGGGCTACCCACCCTGTGTCGCGAGGCAGGCCGTATTCGGCGGAAAGGCTGTCGCCGAGCACGACGATGTTCGGTTTTGCCGTGGCGGCGGGGTTCGTCGCCGCGTTGGCCGTGGGGGCGGGCGTAGCCGCGAGAGCGGCGGCGCTCATGCCAAATAAGGTGCCAAGCAAGGCAGCGGCAGTTAAGGTGGCGATGGAGGCAAACGCGCTGAAGCGGGACCGGGCGCGGGCAAGGGCGGCGCGCCGCGCGGCGCGCTTCTGGTTCACGGCTAACCTGTGCGTCATCATGTGCGAATGAATAGCGATCCAGTCATTGAAGTACGGGGCTTGAGCAAGCGGGTGACCGACGCCACCGGCGAACTGACGATCCTCGATGGCATCGACCTTACCGTGCACGCGGGCGGAAGCGTCGCGATCGTCGGCGCCTCCGGCTCCGGCAAATCGACGCTGCTCGGCCTGCTGGCCGGCCTCGACAGCGCGAGCGCCGGTTCCGTGCGCCTGCTCGGCCACGAGCTTACCGGTATGGCCGAAGATCAGCGCGCAGCGCTGCGCAACGGCTCGGTGGGCTTCGTGTTCCAGTCGTTCCAGCTGATGCCGCATCTCACCGCTTTGGAGAACGTCGCGCTGCCGCTCGAGCTGCAGGGCGGCATGTCGACGCGCGATGCTTTCGCCCGCGCGCGCGCGTTGCTCGAGCGCGTGGGTCTTGCCGAACGCACCGGCCACTACCCGAAGCTGCTTTCGGGCGGCGAGCAGCAGCGTGTGGCGCTTGCCCGCGCATTCGTGACGCGCCCGGCTGTGCTGTTCGCCGACGAGCCCACCGGCAGCCTCGACGCCGCCACGGGTCACGCCGTCATCGACCTGATGTTCGAACTCAATCGCGCCAACGGGGCGACGCTCGTGCTCGTGACTCACGATGTCGATCTTGCGCAGCGTTGCGACGCCATCATCACCATCGAAGCGGGCCACCGCGTGGCCAACGCGGCGCATGGCGCGGCGGCTTCGCGCAACGCGAGCAATGCCGAAGCCGGGCGTTAGCGCCTGGGCAGCAACAAGCGATTGAACGGCGTGCGCAACGCATGCGCACGCCGCATCCGCGCTATTTAACGCTTGAGCGCCGCACGGGCGCGCGCGATCAGCGCGGCTGTGGATGAATCGTGCGGCTTCACATTGCCGCTTGCCGCGTTCAAGTCGGCTTCGACCACCTTGCCGAGGATCTTGCCGAGTTCCACGCCCCACTGGTCGAACGGATTGATGTCCCACACGGAAGCCTGGACGAGCACCTTGTGTTCGTAGAGCGCGATGATCGCGCCGAGCGAGCGTGCGGTGAGCGCGTCGACGAGCAGCGTGGTGGTCGGGCGGTTGCCTGGGAACATGATGTGCGGCACGAGTTCGGGCTTGTCCGGGCCCGCGATCTTGCGCGCTTCTTCCTCGGTGCGGCCGAGCATCAGCGCCTCGCTCTGCGCAAAGCAGTTCGCGAGCAGCTTCGGATGATGGTCGGCCAGCGGATGCTCGGGCGTGAGCACGGCGATGAAGTCGATCGGTACGATCGTCGTGCCCTGGTGCAGCATCTGGAAGAACGCGTGCTGGCCGTTTGTGCCGGGCTCGCCCCAGGTGATCGCCGAGGTCGCGTAATCGACGAACTTGCCGTCGAGGCGCGCCTGCTTGCCGTTGCTCTCCATTTCGAGCTGCTGGAGATACGAGGGCAGGAAGTGCAACGCTTCGGAATAGGGCGCGACGAGATAGCTCTGCGAACCGAAGAAGTTGCGATACCAGACACCGATCATGCCGAGCAGCACGGGCAGGTTCTTTTCCAGCGGCGCTTCGCGGTAGTGCTTGTCCATGTCGTGCGCGCCGGCCAGCAATTCGTCGAACTGCTGCGGCCCGATGGCGATCATGATCGAGAGGCCCACAGCCGACCACAGCGAATAGCGGCCGCCGACCCAGTCCCACATCTCGAACACGTTTTCTTTGGCGATACCGAACTTCACGACTTCGGTCGGATTGGCCGAGACGCCGACGAAGTGCTTCGCGAGTTCGCTTTCCTGGCAGCCGTGCTTGACGAACCAGTCGCGCATCGACAGTGCGTTGGTCATGGTTTCGAGCGTCGTGAACGTCTTCGAAACGATGATCGCGAGCGTCTCTTCCGGATCGATGTCTTCGATCGTGCGCCACAGATCAGCGCCGTCGACGTTCGAGACGAAGTGCGACGTGATCTCGGGCAGTTCGAGATGCTTGAGTGCGTGCACGACCATCTTCGGCCCGAGGTCCGAGCCGCCGATGCCGATATTCACGACGTGGCGGATGCGCTTGCCCGTGTAGCCGGTCCATGCGCCGCTGCGCACGGCGTCGGCGAACTTTGCCATCTTCGCGCGCTCGGCGAGGATCTGCGCGTGGAACGGAGCATCGGCTTCGGTGGCGCGCAAGGCGGTGTGCAGCGCCGCGCGGCCTTCGGTCGGGTTGACGACTTCGCCCTTGAACATCGCATCGCGGCGCGCTTCCACGCCGGCCTCGCGAGCGAGCTGCACGAGCAGCTTGAGCGTGGCGTCGGTGATGCGGTTCTTCGAGAAGTCGGCGCCGAGTCCGCCGCCGGTGTAAGTGAAGCGTTCGGCGCGAGTCGGCGCAGGGTCGTTGGCGGGGGCGAACCAGTCACGCAGCTTTTCGTCGCGGATCTGTTCGTAATGCGTCTGTAGCGCGGACCAGGCGGGGAGCGGATTCGTCATGTTCGTCTAGCGAGGGATCACGAATGGAGGGCGGCAGATGCGGTTCGCCGGTGAGGCGAACGCGCGCTTCGCGCGCCGCGGGGAAGCACAGGCCGCCTCCGGTGGAAGACGGCGTGCGGAGGATCAGTATAGCGGCCTCGCGCGACACTGCGCAGCGTTGTGGTGCTTGTGGCCGTGGCGAGTGCGGGAGGTGGGCCGAACGTCGCAGCCAAGCAAGCCGCGTGCCGCACGAACGGATGCGCGGCGTGCGGCTTCAGGCTGCGTAGCTTGGCGCGTAAAAGAGCCGGTTCATGAGCTTGCGCACCACCGGCGCGAGTTCGCCCGCCGTGAGGCCTGCGGGACCATCGCCTTGTGCGCAGAGTGTGTCGGCTGCGAGGCCGTGCAGATAGACGCCCGCGAGCGCCGCCTCGTAGGGCGGCAGGCCCTGGGCCAGCAGCGCACCGATGATGCCGCCGAGCACGTCGCCGGTACCGCCCGTCGCGAGACCCGCATTGCCGGTGGGATTGATGGCGACGCGGCCGTCGGGCGCGGCGATCACGGTGCCGCTGCCCTTGAGCACGGCGACGGCCGCGTAGCGGGCGGCGAGTGCGCGCGCGGCGGCCAGGCGGTCACGCTGCACCGCGGCGGTGTCGCAGCCGAGCAGCCGCGCCGCTTCGAGCGGATGCGGCGTGAGCACGCAAGGCGCGCCGCGGGTGGCGGCCAACTGCGCGACATGCGCGGCGAGCGCCTCGTCCCGCGCGACGAGATTAAGCGCATCGGCGTCGAGCAGCACGGGGGCCTGAAGGCGCAGGATGGCGTCTACGAGCTGACGTGCGGACGCGCTGCCGCCCATTCCGCAGCCCGCCGCCACGGCATCCATCGTGTCCAGCGCGAGGCGTGCCGCCGCGTGCAGCATCAGTTCGGGGTGCGGGGCATCGTAGGGCGGCGCGTCGCTGCCGAGAAAGCCCACGTGAACCTTGCCCGCGCCGGTGAGAAGCGCCGCGCGCGCCGCGAGAATCGGCGCGCCGCACATGCCCGTGTCGCCGCCCACGACGGCGAGCGTGCCAAACGTGCCCTTGTGCGTCGCGAAGTCGCGTGCGGGCAGCGCGGCGGCGAATAACGACGGCGCGTTCAGGCGCACGGCGTCGGGCGTGCCTTCGGTATCGATGCCGATCGGCGCGACCGCTACGACGCCTGCGTAGTCGCGCCCGACGCCGGTGTACAGGCCGGGCTTGGCGGCGATGAATGTCACGGTATGCGTCGCGCGCACGGCGGGGCCGCTGCCGACTACGTTGCCGCTGTCGCCGTCGAGGCCACTCGGCACGTCGAGGGCGAGCACGTGGCCATGGCTGTGCGCGCGTGCAGAAAGTTTTTCAGCGAGTTCGGCGAACACGCCTTCGAGCCCGCGCGCGAGACCGATGCCGAACATCCCGTCGACGAGCCAGCCGTAGGTGTCGAACGATGCGGGTACGGACGAGGCGATCGGCACGCCCGCGGCGCGCGCCTCGGCGAGCGCCCAGCGCGCGTC
Organism: Paraburkholderia sp. JHI869; assembly: GCF_038900775.1. Lineage (NCBI taxonomy): Bacteria > Pseudomonadati > Pseudomonadota > Betaproteobacteria > Burkholderiales > Burkholderiaceae > Paraburkholderia > Paraburkholderia sp. JHI869. Next base: position 46,553 of record NZ_JAYMSC010000043.1, on the reverse strand, counting down.
GTCGGGCTTGACCTCGACTGGCATGCAGACTTCGACTGCGACACCCGCGCGATGCAGAACGGTCGCGACGACGAGGGCATCGCCCCCGTTGTTGCCGGGCCCGGCGGCGAACCAGACCGGCTTGTCGCTCGCGGACGAGGGCGCGTGCGCGAGTTGCTCGCTCAGGAAGTGCGCGGCGGCGGCGCCTGCGCGCGCCATGAGCGCGTGGGCAGGCAGCGCCGACTGCGCCGCGACCTCGGCCTCGCGCAGTTGCTCGACGGTAAGAAGCGCGACCGCACGATCGTGCGGGTTGACGAGCGCCGGTTGCCCGGCGCCAGAGGATTGGGGAGTGTGCGTCATGGCGATGCGGTCATGAGAAGCGACATCGCAACGATACCTGAGCATGCGCGTAGACGGCACGCGCGAGGCGCGTGGTGGGCCGGCGCGGCAACGCTGCACGCGCGCCGCCCATTGCTCAATCGCGTCCGGGCCAGAGCGCCTTGATGGTATCGGCCGGCAGGTCGGGCGCGGTGTTGGAGACCTGCTGCGCAACGAGACGCGCCGAGCCGAGCGAAAGCGCCCAGCCCGCCGGCCCGTGACCCGCGTTGACGAAGAGGCGCGGATGGCCCACGTTGCCGACCGCCGGCAGACCGTCGGCGGAAAGCAGCTTCATGCCTTCCCACGCAAGCGCGGCCGAAATGCGCGCGGCGCCCGGCGCCCAGTCGCGCGACGCTTCGCCGAGCAGCGCGAGCGCATCTTCGGTGAGCGCTTCGGGCAGCGCGTCGTCGACTTCCTGAGCACGCAGCAGCACGGCGGCGCCGGAGATGCGCAGCCGGTGATTCATGCGCGCGATGGCGATGCGCTTGCCTGCATCGACGATCGTGGTCTGCGGCACGCATTCCTCATGCGCCACCGGCGAATTGAGCGTGTGCATGCGCAGCGGGTAGAAGGGCATCTTGAGGCCGAGCGGCGCTAGCAGCTGGGGCGTTTGCGCGCCTGCGGCGACCACGACGGCGTCGCCCGAGATCACCTCGACGTCGCGCGAGCGGCCCGCTTCGTGCGCCGGCGGCGCGAGTTCGACGGCCGCGCGCCGGTCTTCGAGGCGGATCGCATTGACTTCACGGCTCGTTTCGAACTGCACGCCGCCCTGGGCGTCGAGCACCTGCTTGAGCAGCTTCACGAAGAGCGGGCAGTTCGCGACCCGGCCGGTTTCGAAGCGCACGCCGCCCGCGAACGGCGGATCGGCGGGGATGGCATGGTCGAAAGCCACGCATTCTGCGGGCGAAAGCGCGTGATGGGGCGTCTCGAAGCGGCGCAGCAGCTCGAGCGCCGGTTGCGTGAGCGACCATTCGTCGGCACCGCGCACGAGGTAGAGCAGTCCGTCGCGCTGTTCGTAGTCGAGCTGGAAGCGCGCGTCGATGTCGGCGAGCGCCGCTTGCGCCGCGTCGATGAGCGGGCGCAGGAGCGCATAGCGCTCGGCGAACGCTTCGGAGCCGTGCAGCGAGGCGAGGCGCTTGACGAAGCCGTGCGCGTGGCCACGCCAGCCCGTCCTGCTGATCACGCCGCCGGACGATTGACGGCCATGGCGCAAGAAGGTGGGGCCAAACCAGACGTCGAGCGGCGTAGGCAGCGCAATGCCGCTATGGCCGTAGGTCGCGCCTTGCGCAACGGTGGCGTGGCGTTCGATCACGCAAACGCGATGCCCGGCCGCGCGCAGCTGCCAGGCGGTAGCGATGCCGGCGATTCCGCCGCCGATGACGATGACATCCATGACGATACGATTGCAGGCAGATGACGCGCTTGAGTGAGGGCGTCCTGCGAAGGTGGGGCGTGCGGCGCGCCGAAGCCATGCCCGGGTGCGCCGATCAGACGAAACGCGCAATCATAGCAGCGAAAGCGTCCGCATCGCCATGCGCGAGGCCGGGTTGCCACATGCGTCACGCGCGGCCGCCGGGGCGGTCAGGAGAGGCCTTCCGGGTTATAATCGCGGTCTCCCTTCGCCTGTCCGTCGCCATCCCCGCGCGACGCATCGCCACCTTGCGACGTGTTTCGCGCGAGGCGAAGCCGCGACGCAACTCTGACGCAACCTCGACGCAACGCCCCAGTCCATGGCCCACTTCTCGTGTTTCCCCGGCGCTTCGGCCCTTTCCGACTTCCGTCAGACCCGCCTGCTCGAGACGCTTCAGCGTATCGACGCCAACATCGTCGGCGTGTACGGCCAGTATCTGCATTTCGTCAACTCGGCCACGCCGCTCTCCGCTGACGACAGCGCGAAGATCGAAGCGCTGATGCACTACGGCGCGCCGTTCGCGGCCCCGCAGGAGCGCGGCAGCGCGCTCACGTTCCTCGTCGTGCCGCGCTTCGGCACGGTGTCGCCGTGGGCGAGCAAGGCCACGGATATCGCGCACCATTGCGGCCTCGAGCAAGTACGCCGCATCGAGCGCGGCGTCGAGTACACCGTGGTGCTCAAGAGCGGCCTGCTCGGCGGCAAGAAGACGCTGTCTGAAGAGGCGCAGGCTGCCGTGGCCGCGGCGCTGCACGACCGCATGACGGAAAGCGTGGCGCAATCGCGCGATACGGCGCTGCACCTGTTCGACGAACTGCCGGCCCGCACGATGCAGACCGTCGATGTGCTGGGCAAAGGCCGTGCCGCGCTGGAAACGGCCAACGGCGAACTGGGCCTCGCGCTCGCCGACGATGAAATCGACTACCTCGTCGAAAACTTCAAGAAGCTCGAGCGCAACCCGACCGACGTCGAACTGATGATGTTCGCGCAGGCCAACAGCGAGCACTGCCGCCACAAGATCTTCAACGCGAGCTGGACGATCGACGGCCAGGACCAGGATATGTCGCTCTTCGCGATGATCCGCAACACCGAGAAGATCAGCCCGCAAGGCACGATCGTCGCGTACTCGGACAACTCGTCGATCATGGAAGGCGCGGTCGCGGAGCGCTGGTTCCCGCGCAAGAACAACGCCGCCGGCACGCCGGGCGAACAGTACGGCCGCCACACCGAACTCACGCACACGCTGATGAAGGTGGAGACGCACAACCACCCCACGGCGATCTCGCCGTTCGCGGGCGCGGCGACGGGCTCGGGTGGCGAAATCCGCGACGAAGGCGCGACGGGCCGCGGCGCGCGTCCGAAGGCGGGCCTCACGGGCTTCACGGTCTCGAACCTCGATCTGCCCGATGCGCGCGAAGCCTGGGAAGACGCCCGCGACGCGGCGGTGCCGCTCACGCTGCGCAATCCCGCTGATACGCAGGGCGCCTATGGCCGCCCGGACCGCATCGCTTCGCCGCTGCAGATCATGATCGACGGGCCGCTCGGCGGCGCCGCGTTCAACAACGAATTCGGCCGCCCGAATCTCGGCGGGTACTTCCGTACCTACGAGCAGAATGTGGCGGGCACCGTGCGCGGCTATCACAAGCCGATCATGATCGCGGGCGGCCTTGGCAACATCAGCGCGCAGCACACGCACAAGCACGACCTGCCGGCCGGCACGCTGCTGATCCAGATCGGCGGCCCGGGCATGCGCATCGGCATGGGCGGCGGCGCGGCCAGCTCGATGGCGACCGGCACCAATACCGCCGAACTCGACTTCGACTCGGTTCAGCGCGGCAACCCGGAAATCGAGCGTCGCGCGCAGGAAGTCATCAACTCGTGCTGGCAACTGGGCGAGCGCAACCCGATCCTGAGCATTCATGACGTGGGCGCGGGCGGGCTTTCCAACGCGTTCCCGGAACTCGTCGATGGCGCGGACAAGGGCGCGCGCTTCGAACTGCGCAAGGTGCAACTCGAAGAATCGGGGCTTTCGCCGCGTGAAATCTGGTCGAACGAATCGCAGGAACGCTACGTCCTCGCGATCGCACCCGCCGATCTGGTGGAATTCAAAGCACTCTGCGAGCGCGAGCGCTGCCCGTTCGCCGTCGTGGGCGTCGCGACCGAAGAACGCGATCTGAAGCTCGTCGACACCGACGAGCAGGCGCTCGCGGCCAACGGCGGCCACCAGCCCGTCGACATGCCGATGGACATCCTGCTCGGCAAGCCGCCGCGCATGCATCGCAACGTCGAGCACGCGAGCGTGCCGCTCGCACCGGTCGAAGTCACGGGCATCCCGTTCGACGAAGTCGCGAAGAGCGTGCTGCGCCACCCGACCGTGGGCAGCAAGTCGTTCCTCATCACCATCGGCGACCGAACGGTGGGCGGCACGACGGTGCGCGACCAGATGGTCGGTCCGTGGCAGGTGCCGGTGGCCGACTGCGCCATCACCACGCTCGACTACGCCGGCTACAAGGGCGAAGCGATGACGATCGCCGAGCGCACGCCGCTCGCGGTGATCGATGCGCCCGCATCGGGCCGTATGGCCGTAGGCGAGGCGATCACCAACATCGCGAGCGCGCCGATTCTGTCGCTCGACAAGCTCAAGCTCTCCGCGAACTGGATGGCCGCGTGCGGCGCACCGGGCGAGGACGCCGCGCTGTACGACACCGTGAAGGCGATCGGCATGGAGCTGTGCCCGGCGCTGGGCATCGGCATTCCGGTGGGCAAGGATTCGCTCTCCATGCGCACGAAGTGGAACGAGGAAGGCGTGGCGAAGGAAGTGGTCGCGCCGGTTTCGCTCATCATCTCGGCGTTCGCGCCGGTCGACGACGTGCGCCGCCACCTCACGCCGCAACTGCGCCGCGTGGACGAAGTAGGCGAGTCGGTCCTGATCGCGATCGATCTGGGCCGCGGCAAGAACCGCATGGGCGGCAGCATTTTCGCGCAGGTCACGCAGCAGGTGGGCGACGCGGTGCCAGACGTGGACAGCGCCGAAGACCTCAAGCAGTTCTTCACGGCCATCCAGCAACTGAACGCGAACGAGCAACTGCTCGCGTACCACGACCGCTCGGACGGCGGCCTGTGGGCGACGGTTTGCGAAATGGCCTTCGCGGGCCATACGGGCGTGTCGCTGAACGTGGACATGCTCACGCTCGACAGCGAGCATGAATCCGATTACGGCGACGCGAAGGACTGGGCAAAGCAAACGAGCGGCCGCCGCGAAGACCGCACGCTGCGCGCGCTCTTCTCCGAAGAACTCGGCGCCGTGATCCAGGTGCCGGCACAGCAGCGCGACGCCGTGATGGCGGTGCTGCGCACGCATGGTCTGTCGGTCTGCTCGCACGTGATCGGCACGCTGAACCCGCGTGATTCGGTCGAAATCTATCGCGACGCCAAGCGCATCTACGAAGCACCGCGCGCCGAACTGCAGCGTGTGTGGAGCGAAGTGAGCTGGCGCATTGCGCGCCTGCGCGACAACCCCGCGTGCGCGGACTCCGAATACGACGCGCTCCTCGACGCCGCCGATCCGGGCATGCAGCCGCATCTCACGTTCGATCCGGCCGAGGACATCGCCGCGCCGTTCATCGGCCGTGGTGCGCGTCCGCGCGTCGCGATCCTGCGCGAGCAGGGCGTGAATTCGCACCTCGAAACCGCGTACGCGTTCGACCGCGCCGGCTTCGACGCGCACGACGTCCACATGAGCGACCTGCTCGAAGGCCGCGCCACGCTCGCCGACTTCGCGGGCGCGGTGGCCTGCGGCGGCTTCTCGTACGGCGACGTGCTGGGTGCGGGCGAAGGCTGGGCCAAGACGATCCGCTTCAACGCGAAGCTCGCGGACATGTTTGCGGCGTTCTTCGCGCGTCAGGACACGTTTGCGCTCGGCATCTGCAACGGCTGCCAGATGATGTCGAGCCTCGCCTCGATGATCCCGGGTGCCGATGCGTGGCCGAAGTTCACGCGCAACAAGTCGGAGCAGTTCGAAGCGCGCTTCTCGCTCGTGGAAGTGCAGAGCTCGCCGTCGATCTTCTTCAACGGCATGGAAGGCTCGCGCATTCCGGTGGCGGTCGCGCACGGTGAAGGGTTCGCGGACTTCTCGCAGCAGGGCGATATCTCGAAGGTGGCCGTGGCGATGCGCTACGTCGATCATCGCGCCCAGGCCACGGAGGCGTATCCGTTCAACCCGAATGGCTCGCCGCAAGGCATTACGTCGGTCACGACGCCCGACGGCCGCTTCACGGTGCTGATGCCGCACACCGAGCGCGTGCAACGCACGGTGACGATGAGCTGGCATCCCGAAGCCTGGGGCGAAGCGAGCCCGTGGATGCGTGCGTTCCAGAACGCGCGCAAGTGGGTCGGCTAACGCGCTAGACGAACCGCGCTCGGATGTTCGACGCTGGGGCGATTCGCCCTGGCGGAAAGCCCCGGCCATGCCTCGATTGCGAGTGCGGGCCGGGGTTTTCTGCTTTTTGGGTGCTGGCCGGCGAGACCTTGCGGCGAATACCGGCGTTAATCACCGCATTTTTTGCGGCGATTAACTTGTGCATGCGGCGAATACGTCTCATAATCACCGCATGAATAGCGGCGAATACACCTACATCTGGCAAGCCGGCGACTGGCCTCAGTGGCGCTTCGATCTGACGGCGCTTGCCGAGCCTATGGCCGAGGTCAGCCGTGCCCAAGGCTTGCTGGTGGGCCGGCTGGCCGATGTCGGCATGGCGCTGCGCGATCAGGCAAGTCTTGCGGCGCTCACGGAAGACGTGCTCAAGACGAGCGAGATCGAAGGCGAGCAACTCAACGTCGCTTCCGTGCGGTCGTCCATCGCGCGCCGAATGGGCGTGGACATCGGCGCGCTCGCGCCAGTGGATCGCCATGTGGAAGGCGTGGTGGAAATGGTACTCGACGCAACCACCAGCAGCCGCGCTCCGGTCACGCGCGAGCGCCTGTTCGGCTGGCACGCGGCGCTGTTTCCAACGGGCTATGCGGGTCTATCGCGGATCAACGTCGGCGCATGGCGCGACGATGCGAGCGGCCCCATGCAGGTGATCTCGGGGCCGATTGGCCGTCAACGCGTGCATTTCGAGGCGCCGCCCGCGAACCGGCTCGAAGCCGAGACGCGGCGCTTTCTCGACTGGCTCAACGGCCCGGCACAGGAGCCGCCGCTGATCAAGGCCGCGCTCGGCCACCTGTGGTTCGTCACGCTTCACCCGTTCGACGACGGCAATGGCCGGGTGGCAAGAGCCATCGGCGACTTGCTGCTCGCGCGCGCGGACGGCAGTCCACAGCGCTTTTACAGCCTCTCCGCGCAGATTCAGCGGGAGCGTAAAGGCTATTACGAGATTCTGGAGCGCACGCAGCGCGGCTCGATGGATGTCACGCCGTGGCTCGCCTGGTTCTTCGACGCGCTGCATCGCGCGGTCGATCAGGCGCAGATCACGCTGGACGCCGTACTCGCCAAGGCGCGTTTCTGGCGCGAATGGACCACGACACCGCTCAACGAGCGGCAGGTCAAGCTGCTCAACAGGTTGCTCGACGGCTTTGACGGCAAGCTCACGAGCGGCAAGTGGGCCGCCATCGCCAAATGTTCGTCCGACACGGCGTTACGCGACATCAACGACCTCGTGGCGCGCGGGGTGCTGCGCAAAGCGGAGGGGGGCGGCCGTAGCACGAGCTACGAGCTGGATACGCTGCCGCAAACAAAAACCCCGCGCCTTTGAAGGTCGCGGGGCTTTTTAGAACAGCTAGCGTCGCAGTTCGGCCTTACTGAATCTTCGCTTGCTTGCGCAGATTCTCTTCGAACGCCTGCAGCTTTTCCTGCTGGATCTGCTGGACGATCTGCGGGCGCACCTGCTCGAGCGGCGGCGGCGTGACCGGGCGGATGTCGTCGACGCGGATAATGTGCCAGCCGAACTGCGTGTGCACCGGCGTCTCGGTCATCTGGCCTTTTTGCAGATGCGTGGCCGCAGTCGCGAATTCCGGCACGTAAGCCTTCGGGTCCGACCAGTCGAGGTCGCCGCCGTTCTTGGCCGAGCCCGGATCCTTCGAGTACTGCTTCGCGAGGTCTTCGAAGCTGGCGCCGGCCTTGATCTTCGCGATCAGGTCCTTGGCCTGCTGCTCGTTGTCCACGAGGATGTGGTGCAGGTGGTATTCGCTGCCGCCCGCATCCTTCGTCAACTGGTCGTAGCGCGCCTTGACTTCGGCGTCGGTCGGCTGGTTGTTCTTCACGAAGTTCTGGATCAGCGCACGCAGCACGACGGTCTGCTGGGCCACGGCGATCTGCGCCTTCACGTCGGGGTTGTTCGGAATGCCTTCGCGAATCGCTTCCTGCATGAGGATTTCGCGGTTCACGAGTTCTTCGCGTACCGCCATTTGCAGTTGCGGCGAATCCTGCTGGCCTTGTTGGACAAGCTGCTGGACCAGCGCATCGGCGCGCGCTTTGGGAATCGGCGTGCCGTTCACGACGGCGATGTTCTGCGCAAAGGCGGGAGCCGCCGCGCATGCAGCCAGCAACACCCAGAGATGGGTCTTCTTCAAGGTCATCGGAAAGTCCTAACGGGGCGAACCAAAATGGCGAACAAAATGATCAAGCGGATCAAGCAGATCGAAATCTAACGTGGGGCTTACCGGGGCAGCGCCGCGGCTTCTTCGGGCGTGAGCGCCGTGATCGCGAGTGCGTGAATGCCGCGCTGCATGGCCTCGGCCAGCGCATCATACACCATGCGATGCCTTGCCACGCGGGCTTTCCCCGCGAATGCGAGCGCAACGATCGTGACATGATAGTGACCGCCGGCAGCGGCGCCCGCGTGTCCGGCGTGCTGCGCGCTGTCGTCGCGCACCTCGATGGAAACGGGCGCAAGCGCCGCGGTGAGGCGCGTTTCGATGAGCGCCATGCGCTCGGCGGGGCTGGCGTTGAGAAAGACGTCACTCATTCTTCTTCCTTCATGTAACGCGAAAGCCACAGGCTCTGGCCGACGATGAACACCACGAGGATGCCGGTCGCGCCGAACAGCTTGAAGTCGACCCACGCGTCGGTGGAGAAGTGAAACGCCACGAAGAGATTGAGGATGCCGAGCAGCGCGAAGAAGATCGACCAGACGAAGTTCAGTTGCGTCCAGATGCGCTGTGGCAGCGTGATCTGCTTGCCCATCATCGCTTCGATGAGGTTCTTGCCGAATGCCACCTGCGAAACGAGCAGCACGACTGAGAACGCCCAGTAGAGCACCGTGGGCTTCCACTTGATGAAGGTCTCGTCGTGGAGCATCAGCGTGGCGCCGCCGAACACGACGACGATCCCAAGCGAAAGCCACAGCATCGGGTCGACCTTGCGGTGACGGAAGGCCACCCACGCGATCTGCACGAGCGTAGCGCCGATCGCCACGGCCGTCGCCGTGAAGATGCCCCACAGCTTGAAGGCGACAAAAAAGAGGATGATCGGGAACAGATCAAACAGGAATTTCATTATCGGCCTGAGAGTTTACAAAATGAGCCCGGCAAAAGAGGGCACGACGCTTTCAAGGCCACATTGGGCCCCGCGCGGGGCGCGGGGTTGCCTTGCCAGCGTTCACTTGGGCTCGAATTGTAGCGCAGCCGAATTGATGCAATACCGAAGGCCCGTCGGGGCCGGACCATCCTCGAACACGTGGCCCAGATGCGCGCCGCAGTTCTTGCAGCGCACCTCGATGCGCAGCATGCCGTGCGTGCGGTCGGTTTTCTCCTCGATCACCTCGCCGTTGATCGGACGGAAGTAGCTCGGCCAGCCGCAGCCCGCGTCGAATTTCGTGTCGGACTCGAAGAGCGGCGTGCCGCAGCACACGCAGTCGTACACGCCCCGGTCGAAGTGGTCCCAGTACTTGCCGGTGAACGCGCGCTCCGTCGCGGCGTGGCGCGTGACCTGGTACTGCGTGTCGTCGAGCTGTTCCCGCCATTGCTCGTCGGCCTTGTAGCCGGGGTAGGCGGTGGAGTTATGGTCGTCCTGGCTCATGTTGGGTTCCTGTCGGGTGGAAAACAAGGATCACGTAGATGGGGGCGCGCTCACGAAGAGCAACTGACTTCGAGCGAGCTCGCCCAGTCGGGCGGCAGCCCTGCGTACGACGCGTTCTCGGGCTGCTCGTCGAATGGCCGCTCCAGCACCTTCGCGAGCCGCTCGACTTCGCTGAAGTCCTTTTGCGCGGCGCGCTCGATCGCGGTTTGCGCGAGGTGATTGCGCAGCACGTATTTCGGATTCGTGCGGTTCATCGCCTCGGCGCGCGCGGCGTCGTCGCGTGTTTCGTGCGCAAGGCGCGCGCGGTATTCGGCGGCCCATGCGTCGAAGGCGGCGCGATCGAGAAAGAGATCGCGCACGGATGTGTCGCCGCTCGCGTCATGTTTCGAAACGCGCGCGAGATGGCGATACGTGAGCGTGAAGTCGGCCCGGTTGGCATGCATGATTTCGAAGAGCTTGTTCGCGAGCGCGTCGTCGCCCTCGCGCTCGTGCTCGAGGCCAAGCTTCGCGCGCATGCGCGCTTCGAGCGCGGGCGCGAAGTGCCCCTTGAAGCGTTCGAGCACGCCTTGCGCGTCGGCCACCACGCGCTCGCCGCGCTTCTTTTCGTCGGCGATGTCGTAGTGCGCGCCGAACAGCGGCACGAGCGCCTGCGCGAGGCAGAACAGATTCCAGTAGCCGATCTGCGGCTGCATGCGGTACGCGTAGCGGCCCTGCGAATCCGAATGATTGCAGATATGGTTGGCGTCGAAGCCATCCATGAAGCCGAACGGACCGTAGTCGATCGTGAGGCCGAGGATCGACATGTTGTCGGTGTTCATCACGCCGTGGCAGAAGCCTACGGCCTGCCAATCGACCATCAGCGCCGCCGTGCTGCGCACCGCTTCGTCGAGCAGGGCGAGGTACGGGTCGTCGGCTTCACGCAGTTGCGGATAGAAGCGCGCGATCACGTGGTCGGCGAGCGCGCGCAGTGAGTCGACGTCGTCGTGCGAGTAGAAGTGCTCGAAGTGGCCGAAGCGCACGAAGCTTGGCGACACGCGCGTGACGACAGCCGCCGTTTCCATCTCTTCGCGGCGCACCGGCTGGTCGGAGCCGATGACCGTGAGTGCGCGCGTGGTCGGAATGCCGAGATGATGCATGGCCTCCGAGCACAGGAATTCGCGGATCGACGAGCGCAGCACCGCGCGGCCGTCGCCCATGCGCGAGTAAGGCGTACGGCCTGCGCCCTTGAGCTGGATCTCGTTGCGCTTGCCGTCGTGCTCGACCTCGCCGAGCGTGAGCGCGCGGCCGTCGCCGAGCTGTCCCGCCCATACGCCGAACTGGTGGCCCGAGTAGACCGTTGCGTGCGACATGGTCGATGGCGAGCGCTCGCGCGTGAAATTCCCGCAGAAGAACTCGGCGAACGCGGGATCGCCAACGGCGGATGCGTCGAGCCCGAGTTGCGCGGCCATCGCCTTCGAAAAGCCGACAACGTAAGGCGCGGGCAGCGGCGCGCCGGGCAGCCGCGTGTAAAAGCGGGCGCCGAGCGTGGCGAAGGCGTCTTCGCGCGGCGCGATCAATGCGCGTTCGAAGTCGGCGAGCGGACCGGTGGCGGGCGTGTGCGAAGCGGTCGAGCCGCTTTGGGAATCGGTAGTGCCTGGTGAAAACGACATATTGAGGGCCTGTTGAATAGTCGATATTGTAATTCCGCACCCGCCGGCGTGCTGGGGCGCGTTCGAAGCGCGTCGCCGCGCCGCCAGGATACGCGAAAGTAAAACGCACAAGACAACGACAGACAACGCCGATCCACGCGAGGAGACCGCTACCGATGAGTGCGCCGCTGCTGGGACAGATGATGGATGTGCCGCTCAAGCTCTCGTCGTTGATCGCGCATGCGGCGCGCCATCATGGCAGTGCGCAGATCGTCTCGCGCCGCATCGAGGGCGATATTCATCGCTATACCTACCGCGAGTGCGAGGCGCGCTCGAAGCAGCTTGCCCAGGCGCTCATCGCGCTTGGCGTGGCGCCGGGCGAGCGCGTTGGCACGCTGGCCTGGAATGGCTACCGGCATCTCGAGGCCTATTTCGGCGTGACCGGCTTCGGCGCCGTGTGCCACACGATCAATCCGCGGCTCTTTCCCGAGCAGATCGCCTGGATCGTCAATCACGCCGACGACCGCTACGTGATGTTCGACACTACGTTCGCCGCGCTCGTCGACACGCTCGCACCGCAGTGCCCGAACGTGCGCGGCTGGATCGCCATGTGCGACGAGTCGCACCGGCCGGAAATGCGCACGGAAGTGCTCTGCTACGAAACGCTCGTCGCCGCGCAGGACGGCAATTATGCGTGGCCCGAACTCGACGAACGCAGCGCGTCGAACCTGTGCTACACGTCCGGCACCACGGGCAACCCGAAGGGCGCGCTCTACACGCACCGGTCTTCGGTACTGCACGCCTACGCCGGCTGTTTGCCCGATGCGCTAGGCCTTTCCGCGCGCGACGCGATTCTCCCAGTCGTGCCGATGTTTCATGTGAATGCGTGGGGGATTCCCCATGCGGCGCCGCTCACGGGCACGAAGCTCGTGCTCCCCGGCAAGGATCTCGACGGCAAGTCGCTCTACGAACTCATGGAGGCCGAAGGCGTGAGCGTCTCGGCCGGCGTGCCCACGGTCTGGCTCGGCCTGCTCGCGTATATGCGCGGCGCGAGTGTGCGCTTTTCGACGCTCAACCGCACGGTGGTCGGCGGCTCGGCGTGCCCGCCCGCCATGCTGCGCACTTTTGAGGACGACTACGGCGTGCAGGTCATCCACGCGTGGGGGATGACGGAGATGTCGCCGCTAGGCACGCTTTCGAAGCTGAACTGGGAACAGTCGCAGCGCCCGCGCGAAGCGCAGCAGGCGCTACTGGAAAAGCAGGGGCGCGTGATTTTCGGCGTGGACATGAAGATCGTCGGCGAGGGCGGCCAAGAGCTGCCGTGGGACGGCGTGACGTTCGGCGACCTGCATGTGCGCGGGCCGTGGGTGATCGACCGCTACTTCCGCCAGGAAAGCGGCTCGCCGCTCGTGGACGGCTGGTTCCCCACGGGCGACGTCGCCACGATCGACCCCGACGGTTTCCTGCACATCACCGACCGCAGTAAGGACGTCATCAAGTCGGGCGGCGAGTGGATCAGCTCGATCGACCTGGAAAATATCGCCGTGTCGCATCCGGCCATCGCGGAGGCTGCGTGCATTGCGTGCGCACATCCGCGCTGGACCGAGCGGCCGCTCATCGTCGCGGTGAAGAAGCCCGGCGCCGCGGTCACGCGCGAAGAACTGCTCGCGTACTTCGAAGGCAAGGTCGCGAAATGGTGGCTGCCCGACGACGCCGTGTTCGTCGAAGAATTACCGCATACCGCAACGGGTAAGCTGCAAAAGCTCAAGCTGCGCGAGCAGTTCCGTTCCTACGTGCTGCCGACCGCGCTCGCGGTGGAGGGCTGTCCGTTTCCCGCGCAAGACGCCACGAAGCACGGCTAAACCGCACCCGCGCAGCCGCGCAAGGTTCTCCGGCGCAGCCATCTGGCTGCGTTTTTTTTCTTCCGACTTTTGCCCACTGACCCGCCAGAATCGTACGTTCAGTACAACCCCTGGCATCCGCAGCGCAGCAAAAAATTGAACGAACGTTCTTTTTTGTGTATTCTGCCTGCTGACCGGGAATGTCGGACAATGAAGCCGACGACGCACATCGCGGCCCGCAAGCATGGAGGCAGGCAAATGGTAGTGGACAACGCGGCAGTGAACTACACGACTCGCGACGGCGTCGCCGTCCTCACGCTCAATAATCCGCCCGTCAACGGCCTCGGGCATTCGACCCGCGCAGGCATCGTCGAGGGCCTTGCGCGCGCCGCGAGCGATCCGGCCGTTGCGGCCATCGTGATCACGGGCGCCGGCAAGGCGTTCTCGGGCGGCGCGGACATCACCGAATTCAACACGCCCAAGGCGATGCAGGAGCCCACGCTCCACACCGTCATCAAGGAAGTCGAAAAGAGCGCCAAGCCGGTCGTGGCCGCGATCCACAGCGTGGCCATGGGCGGCGGTCTCGAACTGGCGCTCGGCGCGCACTACCGTATCGCCGCGCCCGGCGCGCAGATCGCGCTGCCGGAAGTGAAGCTCGGCATCCTGCCGGGCGCCGGCGGCACGCAGCGCTTGCCGCGCGCTATCGGCCTCGAGGCCGCGCTCAACATGATCGTCACGGGCGCGCCGGTGATGAGCGAAAAGCTCGCCAACTCGGGCCTGTTCGACGCCATGGCGCAAGGCGATCTGCTCGAAGAGGCGATCGCTTTCGCTCGCAAGGCGGCCGCCAAGCCGGGCCCGCATCCGCTCGTGCGCAACCGGAAGATCGAGCATCCCAACGCTGAAGGCTTCCTGCAGTTCTCGCGCAACACGGTTGGCGCGATGGCGAAGAACTATCCGGCGCCGGTGAAGTGCGTCGATGCGATCGCGGCGGGCGTGAAGCAGGGCTTCGACAAAGGCCTCGCTTATGAGCGCGAATGCTTCCTCGAACTCGTCCAGACGCCGGAAAGCCGCGCGCTGCGCCACGCGTTCTTCGGCGAGCGCGCTGCGAGCAAGATTCCCGATGTGCCGTCGAGCACGCCCACGCGCGATATCCAGAAGGTCGCGGTGATCGGCGCGGGCACGATGGGTGGCGGCATCACGATGAACTTCCTCAACGCGGGCGTGCCGGTCACGCTGCTGGAGACGAAGCAGGAAGCGCTCGACCGCGGCCTCGCGACGATCCGCAAGAACTATGAAGCCCAGGTCAAGAAGGGCAAGCTCACGCAGGAGAAGGTGGAAGCGCGCATGGCGCTCATCAGCCCGACGCTCTCCTACGACGACCTCAAGCAAGCCGATCTCATCATCGAAGCCGTGTTCGAAGAACTCGGTGTGAAGGAGCAGGTGTTCAAGCGCCTCGACGAAGTCGCAAAGCCGGGCGCGATTCTCGCGTCGAACACCTCGACGCTCGACGTCGACAAGATCGCAGCGTTCACGAAGCGTCCGCAGGACGTGGTGGGTCTGCACTTCTTTAGTCCTGCCAACGTGATGAAGCTGCTCGAAGTCGTGCGCGGCAAGGAAACGGCCAAGGACGCGCTGGCCACCGTCATGCAGGTCGCGAAGAAGATCCGCAAGACGGCCGTGGTGTCGGGCGTGTGCGATGGTTTCATCGGCAACCGCATGATCGAGCAGTACGTGCGCCAGGCGCTCTACATGCTCGAAGAAGGCGCGCTGCCTGCACAGGTGGACCGCGCAGTCGAGAAGTTCGGTTTCGCGATGGGCCCGTTCCGCATGAGCGACCTGGCCGGCAACGATATCGGCTGGGCCATTCGCAAGCGCCGCTATCAGGAACATCCGGACATGAAGTACTCGAAGATCGCCGACCGTCTGTGCGAGACTGGCCGCTTCGGTCAGAAGACGGGCGCTGGCTGGTACGACTACAAGGCGGGCGAGCGCAACGCGCTGCCTTCGAAGCTCGTCGACGAGATGATCGTGGCGTACTCGAAGGAAGCCGGTGTCGAGCGCCGCAAGATCAGCGACGAAGAGATCGTCGAGCGTCTCGTGTTCTCGCTCGTCAACGAAGGCGCGAAGATTCTCGAAGAGGGCATCGCTTCCAAGGCGTCGGACGTCGACATGGTCTATCTCACGGGCTACGGCTTCCCGCTGTGGCGCGGCGGCCCGATGCTGTACGCCGACACGGTTGGCCTCTACAACGTCGAGCGCGCGATTCGCCGCTACGCGCAGCAGCGCAATGGCGAGGCCTGGGAAGTCGCGCCTTCGATCGTCGAGCTGGCTGCCAAGGGCGGTACGTTCAACTAAGCATCATTCACGGACGCAAAAGCGAACGAACAGGCGGACGAACATCATGAGAAGCGCAGACGACGTGCTCCTGCTGATTGACCTGCAATACGACTTCATGCCGGGCGGCGCGCTTGCCGTCGCGCATGGCGATGAAGTCGTGCCGGTCGCGAACCGGCTCGCGCAGGGCTTCAGCCACGTGGTGCTCACGCAGGACTGGCACCCGGCGCAGCACGTTTCGTTTGCGGCCAACCACGCAGGACGCGCGCCGTTCGAAACCACGGCGCTGCCCTACGGCGAGCAGGTATTGTGGCCCGTGCACTGCGTGCAGGGCACCGAAGGCGCGGCGCTGCATCGCGACCTGAACGTGCCGCATGCGCGCGCGGTGATCCGCAAGGGCCATCACGCCGACGTGGACAGCTACTCCGCGTTTCTCGAAGCCGATCGCAGGACGCCCACGGGCCTCGCGGGCTATCTGCGCGACGTGGGCGTGAAGCACGTGTACTGCTGCGGCCTCGCGACTGACTATTGCGTGGCGTGGTCCGCGCTCGACGCGCGTGCCGCGGGCTTCGAAACGGTGCTGATCGAAGACGCCTCACGCGCCATCGACCTGAACGGTTCGCTTGCCGCCGCGTGGGAGCAGTTGCTCGCCGCCGGTGTGAAGCGCGCGCAATCGGCCGAGGTGCTGGCATTGTCCGCTTGAACGTTCAATCAAAAGACATCCTCTGGATTCAATATTCGTAGTGGGAGACATCGCATGACTGACGCCGTAATCGTATCGACCGCCCGCACGGGCCTCGCCAAGTCCTGGAAGGGCGCCTTCAACATGACGCACGGCGCGACGCTGGGTGGCCACGTGACGCAAGCCGCCGTCGAGCGCGCGAAGATCGACCCCGCCCGCGTGGAAGACGTGATCATGGGCTGCGCGAACCCCGAAGGCGCAACGGGCGCGAACATCGCGCGCCAGATCGCGCTGCGCGCGGGCCTGCCCGTGAGCGTGCCGGGCATGACGGTGAACCGCTTCTGTTCGTCCGGACTCCAGACGATCGCGCTCGCCGCGCAACGCGTGATCGCGGGCGAAGGCGACGTGTTCGTGGCAGGCGGCGTGGAGTCGATCTCGTGCGTGCAGAACGAGATGAACCGTCACATGGTGGCTGAAGGCTGGCTCAACCAGCACAAGCCCGAAATCTACTGGAGCATGCTGCAAACCGCCGAGAACGTCGCGAAGCGCTATGAGATCTCGAAGGAGCGCCAGGACGAGTACGGCGTGCAGTCGCAGTTGCGCGCGGCGGCCGCGCAAGCGGCGGGCCTCTTCAACGACGAAATCGTGCCGATGACGGTGCTCGCCGGTGTCGCCGACAAGGCGACGGGCCAACTCGTCACGAAGGAAGTGACGATCGCCGCCGACGAAGGCATTCGCGCCGATACGACGCTCGAAGGCGTGTCGAAGATCCGCACTGCGATGCCGGGCGGCGTCATCACCGCTGGCAACGCGAGCCAGTTCTCGGACGGCGCGAGCGCCTGCGTCGTGATGAACGCGAAGGTCGCGGAGCGCGAAGGCCTGCAGCCGCTCGGCATCTTCCGCGGCTTCGCTGTGGCGGGCTGCGAGCCGGACGAGATGGGCATCGGTCCCGTGTTCGCCGTGCCGAAGCTGCTCAAGCAGACGGGCCTGAAGGTCGAGGACATCGGCCTGTGGGAGCTGAATGAAGCATTCGCGGTGCAGGTGCTGTATTGCCGCGACAAGCTCGGCATTCCCGCCGACCGCCTGAACGTGAACGGCGGCGCGATTGCCGTGGGTCACCCGTACGGCGTGTCGGGCGCGCGCCTCACGGGCCACGCGCTCATCGAAGGCAAGCGCCGCGGCGCGAAGTTCGTCGTGGTGACGATGTGCATCGGCGGCGGGCAGGGCGCTGCTGGCCTCTTCGAAGTCGTCTGATGCTCGGTGCGGCGGACTCGCGAGAGTCTGCCGCAGGCTCGGCCACGCCACCGCTTTCCCGCGCTTTACCACGCTTTGGCGCGTGCCGAGCCGTTCTCGCGCTCGATGCGCTGCGGGTATCATGACGGCTGTCGGCGCGCGCACGGTGCGGCGCCTGTTCCCATGCAGACTGAAAGAGGTGAGTTCGTGATTCGTCATATCGTGATGTGGAAGCTCAAGGAGTCGGCCGAAGGCGCGACGCGTGCCGAGAATGTCGTGAAGTTCAAGGCGCTGCTCGAAGGTTGCCGCGATCTCGTGCCGGGCACGCTGCACCTCGAGGTTGGCGTGGCCGAACCGGACCTCGCATCCACGTTCGATCTCGTGCTCGTTTCCGACTTCGCCGATCAGACCGCGCTCGACGGCTATCAGGACCACCCCGAACATCTCGTCGTGAAGCAGTTCGCGAAGCTCGTGGTCGAGTCGCGTCAGTGCGTGGATTACCTGGTCTGAAGCGCATCATGATCGGTACCGCAGATCAATCCCCAGGCGGCGGCGCGCCACAAGGCGAAAGCGCAGAAAACCCGCAAACGTCGCTGACGATCATCGAGAGCCCGTTTGTCGAGCATCTCGGCGCGCAGCTCGTGAGCGCGCGTGACGGTGCGAGCGAAGTCGTGCTGCCGCTCGCCGAACGGCATCTGAATACGTGGGACGTCGCGCACGGCGGCGTGACGATGACGCTCGCCGACATCGCGCTCGCCATGGCGGCGCGCAGTGTCGCCGCCGACGGCGTGGGCGTCGTCACCGTCGAAATGAAAGTGAATTTCATGCAGCCTGGGCGCGGCGAATTGCGCGCCACCGGCCGCGTGCTGCACCGTTCCACCACCATGGCCTATTGTGAAGGCGAGATTCGCGACAGCGAAGGCCATTTCGTCGCCAAGGCGCTCGGCACTTTCAAGTACATGCGCCGGCTCGCGGTGGGCCGCGACGTGACGCGTCAGCGTCTGCGCAGCGACCCCAGCGCGCGGCCGGGCCCGAGCGACGGTTAACACGCGCGATCGGGCGCGCGCAAGGGCTTTGCTCGCGCGCACCCGATGGCTCGACTCTTGCGCGGCAGGCGTGCAACGCCTCGCCGCGCACAACGAAGCAACACGGACGCCATGACCCAGACCAATCGCCAGATCCTGCTCGCTTCGCGCCCGGAAGGCGCCGCGAGCGTCGACAACTTCCGCCTCGTGAAAACGCCGCTCGCACCGCTCGAAGAGGGCGAGGTGCGCGTGCGCAACCACTATCTCTCGCTCGATCCGTACATGCGTGGTCGCATGAACGACAGCAAGTCGTACGCGGCGCCGCAGCCGCTCGACTCGGTGATGATCGGCGGCACGGTGGGCGAAGTGGTCGAGTCGCGCAACGCGAAGTTCAAGGCCGGCGACAAGGTCGTGGGCATGTTCGGCTGGCAGGAGTTCGGCACGTCGAACGGCAGTGACCTGCATGTCGTCGATACGACGCATGTGCCGCTTTCCGCGTACCTCGGGCCCGTGGGTATGCCGGGCGTCACCGCGTGGTACGGCCTGAATCGCATCATCGAGCCGAAGGCGGGGCAAACCGTCGTCGTGAGCGCGGCGAGCGGCGCGGTGGGTAGCGTGGTCGGCCAGCTCGCCAAGCGCGCGGGCTGCCGCGCGGTGGGTATCGCGGGCGGCGCGGATAAATGCCGCTATGTCGTCGAGACGCTTGGTTTCGACGCTTGCGTCGATTACAAGGCTGGCAATCTCTATCAGGACCTGAAGGCCGCGACGCCGGACGGCGTGGACGGCTACTTCGAGAACGTCGGCGGCGCGGTGCTCGACGCCACGCTTGCGCGCATGAACGCGTTTGGACGCATTGCGCTGTGCGGCATGATCGCGGGCTACGACGGCGAGCCGATGCCGCTCAAGTATCCGCAGCTGCTGCTCACGCAACGCCTGCTCGTGCAGGGCTTCATCGTGAGCGAGCACCTGGAAGTGTGGCCGCAGGCGCTGACGGAGCTGGGTACGCTG
This sequence comes from Paraburkholderia sp. JHI869, assembly GCF_038900775.1. Lineage (NCBI taxonomy): Bacteria > Pseudomonadati > Pseudomonadota > Betaproteobacteria > Burkholderiales > Burkholderiaceae > Paraburkholderia > Paraburkholderia sp. JHI869. Next base: position 27,020 of record NZ_JAYMSC010000043.1, on the reverse strand, counting down.
GTCGCGAAGCAGCAGCTCGCGTATCGCGAGACCGTGGCCGAAGGTCTCGAGAATGCGCCCAGCGCGTTCCTCGGCATGCTCAAAGGCCAGAATTTCGGCAAGCAGCTAGTCAAGCTGATCTAACGGGTTCACCGTCAGCGCAAGCGCCCGGAAAGGGCGCTTCGCTTTTTCGCCCGCAGTATTCACCGCAACCTTCACCGCAGGATTCGCAATGTCCGAACCGTTTGAGTTCGACGGCCGCGTGGCCGTCATTACGGGCGCGGCAAGCGGCTTTGGCCGCGCGTTCGCGCAGCAGGCCGCAGCGCTCGGCATGAAGCTCGTGCTAGCCGATGTCGATCAGGCATTGCTCGACGAAACCGTCAATGCATTGCGCGAAGGCGGCGCACAGGCCATCGGCGTGCGTACCGACGTGCGTGACGCCGCGCAGGTCGACGCGCTCGCGAAAGCCGCGCTCGACGCCTACGGCAAAGTCCATCTGCTCTTCAACAACGCGGGTGTCGGCACCGGCGGCTTCGTGTGGGAAAGCAGCGCGAAGGACTGGGACTGGGTGTTCGGCGTGAACGTGATGGGCGTGGCCAACGGCGTGCGCAGCTTCACGCCGGCCATGCTCGCGCAGGGCGAGCGTGCGCATATCGTCAACACGGCTTCGGTGGCGGGACTGCTGTCGCCGCCCGCCATGGGCGTGTACAACGCGTCGAAGCATGCCGTGGTCTCGCTCACCGAAACGCTCTATCACGACTTGAAGAACGTGACCGACAAGGTGAGCTGTTCACTGCTGTGTCCAGCCTTCGTTTCGACCGGCATTGCACACGCCGAGCGCAGCCGCCCCGACGATCTGCGCAACGACTCGCCGCTCACGCGCTCGCAGCAGGCCGCCGATCTGCAATTGCAGCGCGCGGTGCGTTCCGGCAAGCTCACGCCCGAAGACATCGCGAAGGCGACATTCGACGCCGTGCGGGAAGGGCGCTTCTATATCCTCACGCATCCGCAGATCCTCCCTTCGGTGAAGCTGCGTCATGAGGACATCGAAACATTGCGCAACCCGACCGATCCGCTCTCGCTCAAACCTGAAGTCAAGAAAGCGCCGCAATAAAAGCGGCGCACTGGGTCCGTGGCATGCCACTCACCGCGAAGATCGCACTCGTGCTCGACATGGTGGCCCGCACGGGCCGCGCGCCTTATCACGAACAGACGGCGCAGGAGGCGCGCGCCGAGTATGAAAAGAGCGCGTCGGTGCTCGAAATCCCGTCTGCGCCGATGCATGGCGTGGAAGACCTGCAGGTGCCGACGCGTGATGGCGCGACGATTCGTGCGCGTCTTTTTCTGCCAGTCGAGCCAAATTGGGCGGAGCCGCTTCCCGTGCTCGTCTACTACCACGGCGGCGGCTTCACGATCGGCAGCGTCGACACGCACGATGCGCTCTGCCGCATGTTTGCGCGCGACGCGCGCTGCGCCGTGTTTTCCGTGGACTACCGTCTCGCGCCCGAACACCGCTTCCCGACCGCGGTGCACGACGCTTTCGACGCCTATGCGTGGCTCCACACGCACGCGGCCGAATACGCGCTGGATGCTTCTCGCTTCGCCGTGGGTGGCGACAGTGCGGGCGGCACGCTCGCCACGGTCTGCGCGGTGCTGGCGCGCGACGCGGGCATCGCGCCGGTGCTGCAACTGCTGTTCTATCCGGCGGTGAGCGCGCATCAGCAGAGCGAATCGCACAAGCGTCTCGCCGACGGTCATTTGCTGACCGCGCCGACGATCCAGTGGTTCTTCGATCACTACGTGCGCGACGACTCAGACCGCGACGACTGGCGCTTCGCGCCGCTCGACGGCACGCACGACGCACCGGATTTTCGCGGCGTCGCACCGGCGTGGATCGGCGTGGCCGAATTCGATCCGCTTGTGGACGAGGGCGAGGCCTATGCGAAAAAGCTGCACGAAGCGGGCAACGAGGTCACGCTCGTGCGTTACGACGGCGTGATTCACGAGTTCATCAAGATGGGATCGTTCATCGACGAGGCGCGGCGCGCGCAGCACGATGCCGCCCACGCGCTGCGCCTCGCACTTGGCACTGGTGACTGAAACGCGCTCAGCCTCTTTCGATCGTGTAGCTTTCGTGGCGCTCGAAGGCGCCTGGGCGGACGACGCGATGCGAGCCGTCATCGTCGCTGCGCTCAAGCGCTTCAACGTCCAGAAGGGCGCCACGCAGTGTGACACGCAGCGCCGTGGTGCCGCGCGTGCCGTAATCGGGCGTTTCGATGAATGCGGCGGAAAGCGCGCGTTCGCGTTCCAGTGAAATGCCCGTGGCGGGCAAGTCGCGGTCGGGCGCGACCTGCGGGTCGCGCATCATTTCTACGAGCCGTGCGAGCGGGACTTGCGCGTCGCCTGACGCGAGTTGCGCGAGTTCCCCGCGCTTGCGCACGAGCTTGGGCCACGGCGTGTCGAGCACGGCGTTCGAAATGCCGTGCGTGCCTTCGGGCAGCAAGGAGGGCGCGCGGTCCGCGCGATTGCAGTACCACGCAAGCTCCCGCCGCGCCCAATCGCCAACGATCAGATTGAAACCGTTGTACAGATCGCCCGAGCGCGCGATCTCGTCGAGATAGCCGAGCGGTGTATCGGGCAGACCTTGCGCGCCGGTGAGCCAGCGCGAGACGAGCGTGCCGCGCGTGGGTGCGTCGGGACGCATGTCTTTCGGCGCGCGATAGTTCGTGAGCGCCGCGAAGCGGCCGCTGCGCGTCATGCCGAGCCAGGTGCCGCCGCCCACCAGATCGCGGCCCGCGAGCACGCCGGTTGCCGAACTGCCCGGCGACGTGACGTCGTCCGAAGCGTTCCACCAATGCAGCGGATCGGCGGTGCGGCGCAGGAACTCGTCGCGATTGGCCGCGAGTGTGAAAAGCGCGCCGGCGCTCGCGTGCGGACGCCAGTCAAAGACGATCAGACACATGGAGTTGGCCCTTGCAGGGTCGGGAGTCGGACCGCGCCGAAGCGACGCGAGGCGCCAGGCGCCTCGCTCGCGATGGACGCAGTGTGCAGCGTCAAACTTCGGCCGGCAACGCGTACGGCAGCGGCAACACGCGCAGCGCGGGACCGTCCGCGGCGCCCAGGTGCACGCTGCCCGTTTCGAGGGCGGCAAGCTTGATCTCGGCGAGCAGATCGATGCCACCCTCGGGTGCGGCCGCGGCGTTCACGACCATGCCGCACGGCTGGCTCGGGTCGTCCGAATGAAAGAGTTCGACGCCCGCATGCGCGGCGTCGAGACTCGCGGTCACATTGGCGAGCGCGGTGCGGCGCTTGATGGTGCCGCGATACTGGCTGCGCGCGACGATTTCCTGGCCAGGGTAGCAGCCCTTGCGGAAGTTCACGCCGCCCAGCACGTCGTAATTGACCATCTGCGGCACGAACTGCTCGCTCACGGGCTGCGTGATGCGCGGTTCGCCCGCGCGAATGTCGAGCCAGTCCCACACCGCCGGCGACACGCGCTTCACCGCACCGTCGAGCTTCGCAAGGCGCGCCTCGACGGCTTCCTTCGGGCCGACCCACAGGTAGCGCAGCACGCCGGCCGCGTCGGGCACGCGGATGAGCGTGCCCGAGGGATCGTCCACTTTCACGTGCACGCCGTCGGGCAGCGCGTCGAACACGCTAGCGAGCGCGCCGCGCACGTCGCCGGCGAGCCCCACCACGAGCAGCTTGTCGCTGTCGTCCGTGAGCTTGGCCTTGGCGCGCAGCACGAACATCGACAGGCGTTTTTGCACCGTTGCCTGCACGTCTTTCGAGATCAGCAGACGGATCGTGTCGCCGGTCTTCCAGGTCAGGAACGAGGCGAGGAGGCGGCCCTTGGCCGAGCAGTAGCCCGCGAGGCGTGCGCCAGCTACGTCGAGATGCTGCACGTCGTTGGTGAGCTGGCTGTGCAGGAAGGTCGCGGCGTCGTCGCCATTGGCGTCGATCACGCCGAACTGCGGCAGGATCGCGTAGGCGCCGCCTTTCAGAACGGCGTCGAAATCGGCCGCGCCTGCGGTAGCAAATTCAGGGGCGGAAAGCGTGGAAGCGTGATCGAGCGGTGAGTTCATGGATTCGGGGAACAGTCAATCCTGACTTTAGCGAAGGCAAGCAGTTATTATATGAGGTCCCCCTGAGTCGTGTTTCCATGTCCCTCCTGAAGAAATGCCTTGTTGCCGGCGCCGCACTAGTCGTGATTGGCGCCGCTGCGGCAGGCGGCGTATGGCGCTGGGCCACCACGCCGCTCGACCTTGCCGCCCCACAGATCGACGTCACCATCAAGCCGCACAGCACCGTGCGCAGCGTCACGCTGCAGTTGCGGCACGGCGGCGTGCCTGTGCAAACGCAACTTTTCGTGCTCATGACGCGCGTGCTCGGCCTGCAGAGCCAGCTCAAATCGGGCAACTACGAGTTCAAGGTGGGGATCACGCCTTATGAGGTGCTCCAGAAGATGGCGCTCGGCGACGTGAACGAGTCCGTGGCCACCATCATCGAAGGCTGGACCTTCAAGCACATGCGCGCCGAGCTCGACGCGAACCCGGCGCTGCGCCACGAGACGGCCGGCATGAGCGATGCTGATCTGCTTGCCGCGATCGGTGCGCCGCCCTCGCCGAACGGCAGCGGCGAAGGGTTGTTTTTCCCCGACACGTATCTCTTCGACAAGGGTTCGAGCGACCTCGACGTCTATCGCCGCGCGTACCACCTGATGCAGACGCGTCTGGACGAAGCATGGACTGCACGCGCGCCAGGCTTGCCGCTCAAGTCGCCGTACGAGGCGCTGACATTGGCTTCGCTCGTGGAAAAGGAGACGGGGCGCGCCGCCGACCGGGCGCTCGTGGCGGCCGTGTTCTCGAACCGCCTGAAAGTGGGCATGCCGCTGCAGACCGATCCGGCCGTGATCTACGGCCTGGGCGAGAACTACGCGGGGCATCTGCGCAAGCGCGATCTGCAGTCGGACACTCTTTACAATACCTATCTGCGCCTCGGGTTGCCGCCAACGCCGATCGCGCTGCCCGGCGCCGCGGCGATCCAGGCGGCGCTCAATCCGGCATCGACGGCGGCGTTGTACTTCGTGGCGCGCGGCGACGGCAGCAGCGTTTTTTCTGACAATCTTGTCGACCACAACAAGGCCGTCGACAAATACATCCGGGGAAATTAAATGGCGCGGGGCCGATTCATCACGTTCGAGGGCATCGACGGCGCGGGCAAGACCACGCATCTCGCCTGGTTTCGCGATCAGCTCGCCGAGAAACTCGCGCCGTCGGGCCGCACGGTCGTCATGACGCGCGAACCTGGCGGCACGCCGCTTGGCGAGTCGATCCGGGAACTCGTGCTGCATCAGCCGATGGACCTCGAAACCGAGGCGCTCATGATGTTCGCGGCGCGCCGCGAGCACCTCGCCAAGGTGATCGAGCCCGCGCTCGCGCGCGGCGACTGGGTGCTGTCCGACCGCTTCAGCGACGCCACCTTTGCCTACCAGGGCGGAGGCCGCGGGCTGCCGCGCGACAAGCTCGAAACGCTGGAGCGCTGGGTGCAGGGCGGTTTCCAGCCGGACCTGACGGTGCTGTTCGACCTGCCGCCCGACACGGCGAGCGAGCGTCGCGGCGCCGCGCGCGAGCCCGACCGCTTCGAAAGCGAATCCGATGCGTTCTTCAAGCGCACGCGCACCGAGTATCTGCGCCGCGCGGAAGAGGCGCCGTACCGTTTCGCGATCGTCGATTCGTCGCAGGGCATCGACGCAATTCGCAAAAAACTCGAGCATGTGATCGCAGCGCTTTGATTTCAAGGCGATATTTGGCGCTCTTATATGGCTGCGCGAATCTCATGAAAATCCTCATGAAATTCGCCTAACCGATTGATTCAGAAGATGATCTATCCTTGGCAAACCGACGACTGGCAACGCCTGCAACAACTGCGCAGCCACTGGCCGCATGCGCTGCTGCTGCATGGCCAGGCGGGCATCGGCAAGCTCCAGTTCGCGCAACATCTGGCGAAGGGGCTGCTCTGCGAAGCGCCGCAGGCGAATGGCGAGCCGTGCGGCGCCTGCGCGGCGTGCAACTGGTTTGACCAGGGCAATCATCCGGACTATCGGATCGTCGTGCCGGAAGCGTTGGCCGCAGAAATCGGCCAGGCCGGCGACGATGACGCCAAAGCTGAAAAGGGCGACGGCGAAGAAGGCAAGAAGGGCCGCGCGCCGAGCAAGGAAATCCGCATCGAGCAGGTGCGCGCGCTGCTCGGCTTCACGGGCGTGGGTTCGCACCGCGGCGGCCTGCGCGTGGTCGTGCTGTATCCGGCCGAGGCACTCAACGTCGCCGCAGCCAATGCGCTCCTGAAGACGCTCGAAGAGCCGCCCGCGGGCGTGGTGTTCCTCGTGGTGTCGGCGCGCATCGACCGCCTGTTGCCAACCATCATCAGCCGTTGCCGCCAGTGGCCCATGGGCACGCCGGCGCCCGAAGCCGCCGCGGCGTGGCTGGCGCACCAGGGCGTGGACGACGCGCCGGCTCTGCTTGCCGAAGCAGGCGGCGCCCCACTCGCGGCGCTCGCGCTCGCGCACGACGAAAACCGCACGCTGCGCGACTGGACGCTGACGCAACTCGCGGCGGGCCCCGCCTGCGACGCCTTTGCCTGCGGCGAGACGCTGCAAAAGCTGCCGGTGCCGCTCGTGCTCGGCTGGCTGCAACGCTGGGTCTACGATCTGCTCGCGCAACACACGGCGGGCCGCCCGCGCTACTTCCCGCAGGCCGCGAGCGGCCTCGCGCGCTGCGCCTCGAAGCTCGAAGCCGCCGCGCTCGCGCGCTACCTGAAGACGGTCACGCGCCAGCGCGCCGTGGAAAACCATCCGCTGAATGCGCGCCTCGTGTTCGAGGAACTCTTTCTCGGCTATCGTGAACTGTTCGCCTGACGGGCTCGATTAGCCTCGAATCTTCCATCGCAGGACCACTCATGTTTGTCGATTCACATTGCCATATCAACTTCGAGGGCCTCGGCGACCGCCTGCCGCAGGTGCTCGAGAACATGCGCGAGAATGCCGTCACGCACGCGCTGTGCGTCTCCGTGGACCTCGAGACGCTGCCTTCGGTCCTCGACATCGCCAACCGCTACGAGAACGTCTACGCGTCGGTGGGCGTGCATCCCGACCACGAGCACATGCGCGAGCCGAGCGTGGCCGAACTCGTCGAGCTGGCCGCGCACCCGAAAGTGGTGGCGATCGGCGAAACGGGGCTCGATTACTATCGCCTGGGCGAGCGCACGATCGCCGACATGGAATGGCAGCGCGAGCGCTTTCGTACGCACATTCGCGCGGCGCACGCCACGGGCAAGCCGCTCATCGTCCACACACGCGCGGCGTCGGACGACACCCTGCGCATCATGGAAGAAGAGCGCGCGGGCGAGCCCGGTGGCGTGATGCACTGTTTCACGGAACCGTGGGCGATTGCCGAGCGCGCGCTCGCGCAGAATTTTTACATCTCGCTTTCGGGCATCGTGACGTTCAAGAGCGCGACCGACGTTCAGGAAGTGGCGCGCCGCGTGCCGATCGAGCGTCTTTTGATCGAAACCGATTCGCCATACCTGGCTCCTGTGCCATTTCGTGGCAAACCCAATGAACCTGCGTACGTGAGCCATGTCGGAAGATTCATTGCGCAGCAACGCGGATTGCCGGACGCCGAACTTGGCGCTGTCACCACGCAGAATTTTTTCCGGCTCTTCAAGATCCAGCCTCAGGCCTGAATCGCGAACCGCATGCTGTCAATGGTGTTAAATATCAACGAGATAGCAGATAACGTTAAGGCATGACATGAACTCGAAACCGCTTCCGCACGCCGCAAACCCTGTCCGCCGTACTGCCGCCGCGCTCGTGCTCGGCGTCGCCGCCACGCTGTTCGGCGCCGCGGCACGCGCCGCTCCGATCGACTCGCTCATCAAGAGCGTCAAGTTCGACGACGACAAGGGTGTGCAAAAAGCGCTCGCAGAAGGCATGGACCCGAACGCGACCGACGACCAGGGCATGCCGCTCCTCGTGATCGCCGCGCGCGAGAAGTCCGACAAGGTCGGGGCGGTGCTGCTCGACAACCCGAAGACGAACATCGCCGCCGAAGACCGCGCAGGCGAAAACGCGCTGATGCTCGCCTCGCTCAACGGCGACGTGGACTTCGTGAAGCTGCTCATCACCAAGGGCGCCGAGGTCAACAAGAAGGGCTGGACGCCGCTGCACTACGCCGCTGCGAACGGCAACGACGACGTCGTGAAGCTCCTGATCGGCTACTCGGCCGACGTCAACGCGCTGTCGCCCAACGGTACGACGCCGCTCATGATGGCCGCGCGCGGCGACCATCTCACGACGATCCAGATGCTGCTTGAAAAGGGCGCGACGCTGGGTGCGAAGAACCAGATCGGCATGACGGCACTCGATTTCGCGCGCCAGTACAAGGCGCCGGACGCGATCAAGGACCTCACGGCGCGCATGACGCAGGCCGGCCTCTCCACGGCGAGCCCGGCAGCGCCGCAAAACAGTGCAAAATAATGGGGATGAAGGCGGCCGCACTGGACCAAGGCGGCCGACCGGCGGCGCTCGAGGTGCTCGAAGCGCCGCTCCCCAAGACAACTCAAGGAGAACCATGCTGCGGGTTCTGATCTGTGCGGGCGCAATGGCGTTGCCGCTCTCCGCTTTCGCATTCACGGCAAGCGACCTCAACCGGCTCTGCACGAAGACCGACGTGGCTTCGCGCAGCGCGTGCGCGGCCTACATCGAAGGTGCTGCGGACGGCATCTTCAACACCATCGACGCCATCGGCGGCACTACCGGGCCGCGCGTGGGTCAATACTTCTGCCTGCCGCCCGACGCGCGCTCGTCGCAACTCACCGACGCAGTGCGCAAGTACATCGCCGACAACCCGAACGTGGCCGGCTACAACGCCAGTACGGCCATTTCGCTCGGGCTCGGCAAGGCGTTTCCCTGCAAGACCGGCAACGGCAGTTGAAGCCGGCTCGTTGTTGGCATTGCCGTTGAAGTAACAAGTAGCACGGCGCGGCGCTTTCTATCGCCGCGCCACTCATCATCGAGGCCGCTGCGTGGCCAGTTGAACCATCGCCGTGGCCGTCCGCGGGCCTGCGCCCGTGCCGTTTCCAAGAGTCGCCTTATTAACCAGGATGCTCAGGAGGAACTGGCCGCAGATGCCGACACTCGACGATTTCTCCGGTTTCACCGACGCCCCGCTGCAGGACTGGCTCGGCACGTTGCTCGTGAGCGCGCTCGCACTCGTCTTCGCGTTCGCCATGCACTGGGTCGGCGGCCGCGTCTTGCTGCGTGTCGCGCGCCCGTATCCGCGCGTCAGCGTGTTCCTGCGCTATATCCGCAAGCCGGCGCTCGCCGTGCTCGCCATCCTCGCGATCGAATTCGTCTGGTGGCAGGCGCCCGACACGCTCAGGCACATCAGCGGCCTGCGCGAGCTGTGCGCGTTCGCGCTGATCGGCGCGATCACCTGGCTTTCCGTGCGCTGCGCGGCGGCCATCGGCGAGGCCATCATCGCCGCCCATCCGCTCGATATCGCCGACAACCTCCAGGCCCGCCGCATCCACACGCAGGCCCGCGTGCTGGCGCGGACGGTCATGGTGCTCATCATCATCGTGGGCGTGGGCGCGGCGCTCATGACGTTCCCGAACGTGAGGCAGATCGGCGCGAGCCTGCTGGCTTCGGCGGGCGTTGCCGGTCTCGTTGCCGGTATCGCGGCACGCCCCGTGCTAGGCAATCTGATCGCCGGTTTGCAGATCGCGCTCTCGCAGCCGATCCGGCTCGACGACGTGGTCGTGATCCAGGGCGAGTGGGGGCGCATCGAGGAAATCACGGGCACCTACGTTTCGGTGCGGATCTGGGACCAGCGGCGGCTCATCGTGCCGCTGCAGTGGTTCATCGAGAATCCGTTCGCGAACTGGACCCGCAGCAGCTCGCAGATCATCGGCACGGTGTTTCTGTGGCTCGACTACCGCATGCCGCTCGCGCCGCTGCGCGAGGCGCTCGCACGCATCGTCGACGGCGCGCCCGAATGGGACCGCCGCGTGCAGGTTTTACAGGTCACCGACGCCAACGAGCGCGCCATGCAGTTGCGCGTGCTGGTGAGTTCGCGCGACTCCGGCCTGAATTTCGATTTGCGCTGTCGCGTGCGCGAAGGGCTGCTCGATTTCGTCAACGAGCACTATCCGCAGTTCCTGCCGCGTGCGCGCGCCGAAGTGTCGGCGGAGCTCGAAAGCAGCACCGGCGAGGTGCCGTCGTTCGTGCGGCGCCCGGCGCGGCAGGCGGCGGCAAGCACAGCGGCCCATACTGAGGCCGATCCCGTGACGGGCACGCGCGTGCCGGGGGACGGCGAGGAGCTGGAGACGCACCAGCCGGCGCGGCCAGACGCAGCGATGGACGCCAACGCGGCCGAATCCGGCAACGCGCGCGAGCCCGCGACTGAAAGTCGCCGCGATGGAGGCTGAAACGCAGTAGTGTGAAGACAGGAGGAGGAACCGCAAGATGGGCAGACTGATAGTCGTCTCGAACCGCGTCGCGACGCCGACGGAGACCAAAGGCTCGGCGGGCGGGCTTGCGGTCGGCGTATTCGGCGCGCTGAAGGACTCGGGCGGCGTGTGGTTCGGCTGGAGCGGCGACGTCGTGAGCGAGACGGTGGCGAACGCGGGACCGACGCTGGTCGAAGAGGGCCACGTCACTTTCGCGACCGTCGGCCTCACGCGCAAGGACTACGATCAGTACTACCGTGGATTTTCGAACGCCACGCTCTGGCCAGTCTTCCACTACCGCAACGACCTCGCGCGCTACGAGCGCGACGAATACGCGGGCTACCGCCGCGTGAACGCGTGGCTCGCGCACAAGCTCATGAAGCTGATCCACCCGGACGACAACATCTGGGTCCACGACTATCACCTGATTCCGTTCGCCGAGGCGCTGCGCTCGGAAGGCGTGCGCAACCGCATCGGCTTCTTCCTGCATATTCCGTTTCCTTCGCCGCAGGTGTTGCAGACCATTCCGCCGCACGACGAACTCGTCAGATCGCTGTGCTGTTACGACCTGCTGGGGTTCCAGACGCAGAACGACCAGCAGGCGTTCCACGACTACATCGCACGCGAGGCGCACGGCAAGGTGGCAATGCGCGCGGAGAATCCGGAGCACGGCGAGGTCGAGGCGTATGGCCGCAAGCTGCGCACGGGGGTGTACCGCATCGGCGTGTTTCCGGACGAGATCGCCGAGCAGGCCGCGCGCTACGAAAGCCGCCAGCATGTGCTCGATCTCAAGCAGAGCCTGGAAGGGCGCAAGCTCATCATGAGCGTGGACCGGCTCGACTATTCGAAGGGGCTGGTCGAGCGTTTTCATGCCTTCGAGCAGTTGCTGGAAACATCGCCCGAATGGCGCGGCAAGGTCACGCTCGTACAGATCGCGCCGCCCACACGCTCGGACGTCGCGAGCTACAAGGTGATACGCGAGGAACTGGAGCGGGAGGCGGGGCGCATCAACGGCCGCTACTCGGGCCTCGATTACACGCCAATCCGCTATCTGAGCCAGCAGTACGACCGCTGGAAGCTGATGTCGCTCTTTCGCGAGTCGCAGATAGGCTATGTGACGCCGCTGCACGACGGCATGAACCTCGTCGCCAAGGAGTATGTGGCGGCGCAGAATCCCAACGATCCGGGCGTGCTCGTGCTGTCGATTTTCGCGGGCGCGGCGGCCGAGCTCACGGGCGCATTGCTCGTGAATCCTCACGACGCGACTGGCATGTCGGAAGCGCTGGAACGCGCGCTCGCGATGCCGCTCGAGGAGCGTCAGGCGCGCTACCAGACCAACATGGAGGCGCTCAGACGCAACGATCTGGGCGTGTGGCGAGACACCTTCCTGCGCGATCTGGCGGCCGTGCCCCAGCCGCGCTGATGATTGCGCGTTTTGCGTATGATGCGTGGCTGATCCACGCACTCGCCCTGCGCTTTGATGCTGACCACGCTCGCCATCGCCAACTACCGCTCGCTGCGCGAGCTCATCGTGCCGCTCGGCGCGCTCAACGTCGTAACCGGCCCGAACGGCAGCGGCAAGTCGAATCTTTATCGCGCACTGCGCCTGCTCGCGCTAACGGCGCGCGGCGGCGTGATTCCGTCGCTCGCGCGCGAGGGCGGCCTGCAGTCCACGCTTTGGGCGGGCCCCGAGCGCTTCTCGCGCGCGGTCGCAGCGGGCGAATACGCGGTGCAGGGCACGGTGCGCAAGGATGCAGTGAGCCTGCGCCTTGGCTTCGCGGGCGACACCTTCGGTTACGCGATCGATCTGGGTTTGCCGCTGCCTTCGTCCACCTCGCAGTTTTCGCTCGACCCGGTGATCAAGCGCGAGTGCATCTGGAGCGGGCCGATCCTGCGGCCCTCGGCGCTGCTCGTGGACCGCCAGGGGCCGATGATCCGCATCCGCGACGCCTCGGGCGAATGGGCGACGCTCGCGCAGCCCGTGGCCAGCTTCGACAGCATGATGACCGAGTACGCCGACCCGCGCAGCGCGCCCGAAATGATCGCCGTGCGCGAGCAGATCCGCTCGTGGCGTTTCTACGACCACTTCCGCACCGACGAGCACGCGAGCGCGCGCCAGGTTCAAATCGGCACGCATTCGCCGGTGCTCACCGACGACGGCGCGAACCTGGCCGCGGCGCTGCAGACGATCCGCGAGATCGGCGACGGCGAGGCGCTCGACACCGCCATCGGCGACGCTTTTCCGGGTGCGCGCGTCGAGATCGTGAATCACGAAGGCCGCTTCGAGGTGGCGCTGCGCCAGGAGGGGCTTTTGCGGCCGCTGCGCGGCGCGGAACTCTCGGACGGCACCTTGCGCTACCTGCTGCTCGCGGCGGCGCTGCTGAGCCCGCGGCCGCCCGGCCTGCTGGTGCTCGACGAGCCCGAGACGAGCCTGCACCCGGACCTGCTGCCGTCGCTCGCGCGGCTCATCGCACGGGCGTCGCGGCACTCGCAGGTCATCGTCGTTTCGCACGCGGCGCGGCTCGTGGCGGCGTTGGAGCGCGAAGCGGGCAGCCAGTCGGTCGTGCTCGAACGGCGTCTCGGCGCAACCGGTTTCGCCGACCCGGACACGCTCGACGTGCCAGCGTGGAAGTGGCCCGCCAGGTAGGCCGCCGGTAGGGCAAACGCAGGGGTTGTTTCGGCATGTAACACCGTATAGAAATTGAAAGACTGGCGGCGCGCGCGCCCGTCTTGCCGAATAATGGGATAAGCGATGGAGACGCGCCGCGTCGGCAATGGACGCGAACCCGCACGAATCCATGGGAATCCGTGCTAACCCGAAGGACGCCCGACCGTGCGGACGCCGCGCCCGTCTGGCTTAGAATGACCAGCACCGCAAGAACGGGCAACGCGGCCCCGTTTCCTGGAGACACACAATGAGAATTGCGCAGATCGCCCCGCTGACCGAATCGGTCCCGCCGAAGCTCTATGGCGGCACCGAGCGCGCCGTGTCGTACATCACCGAAGCGCTGGTCGAACTTGGGCACGACGTCACGCTGTTCGCGAGCGGCGACTCGCTCACGAGCGCGAAGCTCGAGCCCGTGTGGCCGCGCGCGCTGCGGCTCGACCCCGGCATTCGCGACCGCATCGCGCCGCACATGCTCCTCATGGAAATGGTGCGCCGCCAGGCCGACCAGTTCGACGTGTTGCATTTCCATATGGACTACTACTCGTTTTCGGTGTTCAAGCGCCAGGAAACGCCGTTCGTGACGACGCTGCACGGCCGTCTCGACTTGCCCGAGCAGCAGCCGGTGTTCGATACGTTCAATACCGCGCCGGTCATCTCGATCTCGAATTCGCAGCGCCAGCCAATGCCGCAGGCGCGCTGGCTGCGCACGGTGTACCACGGCCTGCCGGAAGATCTCTATACGCCGCAGCCCGTCGAGCAGCGCTATCTCGCGTTTCTCGGCCGTATCTCGCCGGAAAAACGCGTCGACACCGCGATTCGCATTGCCGGGCGCTGCGGGCTGCCCATCCGCATTGCCGCGAAGGTCGACGAAGCCGACCGCGAGTATTTCGAGCGCGATATCAAGCCGCTACTCGCGCTGCCGCACGTTGAGTACGTAGGCGAGATCAACGACAGCCAGAAGGCTGAATTCCTCTCTGGCGCGCATGCGCTGCTGTTCCCGATCGACTGGCCGGAGCCGTTCGGCCTCGTGATGATCGAGGCGATGGCGTGCGGCACGCCTGTGATCGCGTTCAATCGCGGCGCCGTGCCGGAGGTGGTGGAAGAGGGCGTGACGGGCTTTATCGTCGAGGACGAGATCGGCGCCGTGGCGGCGGTGAACCGCATCTCCCGCGTTCCGCGCGCAGGTGTGCGGCGTCGCTTCGAAGAGCGTTTCACCTCGCACCGCATGGCGCAGGAGTATGTGCAGGCGTATGAGGCGGTGATTCGCGCGAACAAGCGCTCGCGCTTCAAGGTGATCGATACGTCCGCGAGCTGAGCGCGCGGACGTTCGGGGCGCGCGAGGCGCTATTTATTAAAGATCGAGTTTCGTGATCTTCGTACCACCGAGCGAGAGGTCGCCGATCAGCCCGCTGTTGGTGAGCACGAAGACTTGCACGGGCTTGGTGGCCGTGGTCGTGTCGATCGAGCCGTTCGCGCCGACCTTCACGAGCGCGACCGATGCGTCGCCGCCTGCCGACCAGCCGCTCGAATTGCGGAATTTCGCGAGTGCGTCTTCGGTCATGAAGAGGTAGATGACGGACTTCGACTGCACGCCGAGCGTTGCGCCGACCGAAGCCGACGACGTGCTGTAGAAGCCAACCGTGCTGCCGCCCACGCGCAGCGCGCCGTCGCCGTGTTCGCCGCCCACGCCGATGCCCGCCTGGATCACGCGCGGAAACACGAGAATGCCGCGCGCTTTGCCGACCAGCTCTTGCGAGCCTGGCACGGTCTGATAGAGGCGCGACAGGGTGGCGTCGACGTCGGAGTTGATCGACTGGGCGCGTGACGCGTCGGTCGCGGCGTTGGGTGCCTGGCTGCCGGTGGTGGTGCAGCCCGAGAGTGCCGCGGCGCCGATGGCGATCGCGACAGAAGCCTTTAAAAAGAAGCGAGATGCGGTCATCTTGTTCTCCGTTCTGGTTTCCGAACGCCGCGATGGCGCGGCGTCCAATTGTTATACCTGAACGTCCAGATTCGCACTTTGAGGCTGCGCAGCACTCGCGCCGCGCGGTGAAGCATGCACGAGAAAAGCTAGCGCTCCGTCACGGGCTTGGCTGTGGGCCGCCGCAGGGCGCGCTTCACGCCGCCGAGCAGCACGCCGATTGCGAGCAGCACCGCCGCGGGCACGACCCAGTAACCGACGAACGCGTGCCACAAATAGCCCGCGAGCGTCGAGCGCCGCACCGCGTATTCGTCGCGCGCTTCCTGTTGGCGCTGTGCGTTCGCGGCGAGCACTGCGGCGGGGCAGCCGGCCGCGCGCGCGGTCTCGGGGGTGCCGTGGCAGCGTAGCGCAGCGCCGGCGTCACGCTCGGCGTCGGTGAGGGTCCAGGTGGTCAGCGCGCGCTGCAAATCCGCGCGGTTATACGCCATCTCGTCCTGAACCTCGCGCACCGCGACGATCATCACCGGTACGAGCCAGAAGGTGATCACCATGAGCCAGCGGCGAAACCAGCGGTTCTTGTGTCTCCATGCCATCTGCGCCTCCGTTCGATGCCATTGGCATCAACGTCAACGCGGCAGCCCGATGGCTAACGTGTGATTTTGCAGAGAGGGACCGCCGCTGCAGCCATCATAGGAGAAAAACGGTGCGGCCGAATGCGCTCGCTTACGCAAACCCGCGAAACCCCGGGCAAATCCGCACGATTTCGCATATTTCGATGTTGATTCGCACAACGGAAGACGCAGACGCGAGGAAATCGGGGAGACGTTGCAACGCACAAAACCGGCGCATAAAAAACGCGCCGCAGCGTCTGCTGCGGCGCGCGGATCCTGCCGTGCAGGAGAGTCCCTGCGATCGCGTAGCTCAGCTCTTCGTCGAGAGGCACGTCTTCATGAATGCCTTGCGGTCGTCGCCTTTCTTGTCGCCGGCCTGAGTGTTGCACGCCTTCATGCGTTCCTGCTGGGTCATCGTCGGCGCCGGTACGCCGGCAGCGGAGAGGCACTGCTTCATGAATGCCTTGCGATCGTCGCCTTTCTTGTCGCCGGCCTGGGTGTTGCACGCCTTCATCTTGTTCTGCTGGCTGTTCGCAGCCGGCGCGGAAGCGGGTGCGGCAGTCTGCGCGAACGCCGGTGCGGCCAGCACGCCGCCCAGCACGATTGCAGCAATAACAGATTGCATCTTCATCGTTCACTCCCTTGAATTTGGACGTTCTCAGTTGACGTGCGGCCAGGCCGTGTATGGCCAGTGCGCCTCGCGCGCGCCGCCATTATGGCAAAGCCGCCATTAAAACGAACCGGCAATGTGTTCGGTTGACGCGCGCGCTGCTGCACAATGTTCGCTATCGGCCGTCGACCTGTCCGACGCAGCCGCAACACCACGGAGAACGCGCATGCATTACCTCTTGATGTACGAACTCGCAGACGACTACCTCGAACGCCGCCCCGAACATCGCAGCGCGCATCTGACGCTTGCATGGGCCGCCGTCGAACGCGGCGAGCTGCTGCTCGCGGGGGCGATCGCCGATCCCGTCGATAACGCGCTGCTGCTGTTCCAGGGCGACAGCCCGGCCGCCGCCGAAGCGTTCGCGCGCGCCGACCCGTATGTGCTCTCGGGGCTCGTGAAGCACTGGCGCGTGCGGCCCTGGCAAACGGTGGTGGGCGAAGCGGCGTCGAATCCGGTGCGCTAGGGCGTGAGGGCTGTGGCACCGCCGGCGTGGCTCAGCGCTGCGGCTCGCCGTGCGCGTCGTCAGCCGCCGCCTGGGTCAGCAGGTCGCGCACGGTGTCGTCGCTGACCTGATCGAAGTCGAGATAGAACTGGCCGACGCTGTAGAACGCCTCGGGCATGCGCGCACAAACGAATTCGTCGACGGCTCCGCCCAGCCGTTCTTGCGCGCCAGCGGGCGCGACGGGTAGCGCCGCAACGATGCGCGCGGGCCCGAGCGTGGCGAGCGCGAGCGCCGCTGCCTTGAGCGACGCGCCCGTGGCCATGCCGTCGTCGACGACCACCGCCACGCGGCCCGCCACCGCAAGCGGCGCACGCTCGCCGCGATAGCGCGCCTCGCGGCGGCCAAGCTCGATGCGCGCGAGCGCCATGGCGCTCTGCAACTGTGCCTCGCTCACGCCCGCGCTGCGCACGAGCGCGCTGTCCACGTACTGCGCGCCGTTCGACGACAGCGCACCCATCGCGAGTTCCGCCTGCCAGGGCAGGCCGAGCTTGCACACGGGCAGGACATCGAGCGGCACGTGCAACGCCTTCGCAACTTCGTAGCCCACCGGCACGCCGCCGCGCGGGAGCGCGAGCACGATCACGTCGCGTCTGCCCGCGTAGGCCGAGAGCGGGCCTGCGAGCGAACGGCCCGCCTCGCGGCGATCGGTAAAGGGGCGTTCCATGAGGAGGTCCTCCCAATTCGTTGCCGGCTAGTGCGGCGCAACGATGCGTTCAGTTTGCCACTCGCGGCCACACGCTGCTGGTAAAAAGCAGGCAGCCGCGCAGCCGCATCCGTACGCCGCCACCAAACGGCACGCGGCGCGAACTGGGCGTGCATGCCACCGCCAGCGCGATCCAATGCTGACGCGCGCTCATTTGCATACGCGGATTTCTCGTTTGGCGCGGGCGTGCCGCCTCGTTACGATGAAGTCGATCCCGCCACCGACGAGGTCTCGCCATGTCCGAATCCGCCTCCTTCAAGCCGCGCGTCATCGAACCGGTCGTGCCCGACGCGCCCGACGGCCTCGGGCTCGCCGTCGAACTGTGGCTCGCGCGCCCGGTAGACGGCATCGCAGGCCGGGCGCTGCGCATTCACTTGCGCCACGGCGCGCGTATGGAGCAGGCCGAAACGCTGCGCGATCTGCTCCATGCCGTCGGCACGGCTATCGTCGTGTCCTGACGGCCTGGTCGACGCGCTCAATCGAGACTCAATCGAGCGGCGTGGCAAAGAGCGCGTCGAGCAGATTCGACGAGGACGTATCGGCCAGGCGCGTGAGCGATTCGACCATGCGCACCTGGCAGTCCACGAGCGGCAGCATGCGAATGCGCCGCGACTCGCCGAATTCCGCATGCGCGATCACGCCGACGCCCACGCCTTGCGCAATGGCCGTTTGCAGCGCCTCGCGGCCGTCCACGTAGAGCACGGGCTGAACCTGCAGGCCCTTGCGCACGAGTTCGGCTTCGAGCAATTGCTGCGTGACCGAGTGCGTTTCGCGAAACACCATCGGCTCGCGCACGAGTTCCTCATAAGTCATGCGGCGCTTTTTCGCGGCAGGGCTCTCGGCGGGCACGACCGCGACTAGCGGTTCCTCGCGCAGCACGCGCGCCTGCAGCCGGCTATGCACCTGGCGCGCGGCCGTGATCGCGGCGTCGGCCTCGCTCGCGAGGACGCGGCGCATGCATTCGGTCGCGTTCGCGATAGAGAGCTTGATCACGACGCCCGGATAGCGACGCCTGAACGCCCCGATCAGCTTGATGGCGAGGTCGGGCGCGTCGGCCGCGAGGGCGAGCTCACCCGATTCGAGCGCACCCGCCGCTTCGAGCAGCCGCCGGGCGTCGCGTTCGCACCCCACCATCTGACGCGTCACCGCAAAGAGCCGCCGCCCGAGTTCGGTGAGCTCCACACCGCGCGGCCCGCGCTCGAAGAGTTTGACCCCGAAATCCTGCTCGAGCCGCTTCACGTGGTCGGATACGGCCGGCTGCGTGAGCGACAGCGCCTGCGCGGCGCGTGAGAACCCGCCGTGTTCGGCCACCGCGTGAAAAGCCCGCAACTGCGCGTATTGCATGTCGAAGCGCTCCGGCAACAAGTAGATAAGTGCAGCTTATATCGACATCGATTATATCGATTTTACCGATAGATGGCGCTGCGCTAACGTGTCGGAATCGACAACTCTGATGTCCACCGGAGCACGCATGACCACCCCCGCCGAGCCGTACCTCCTGACCCCCGGACCGCTCACCACGGCGGCCTCGACGAAGGCCGCGATGCAGCGCGACTGGGGCTCGTGGGACGCCGACTTCCGCGCCATGACGTCGCAATTGCGCGCCGCGCTGCTCCAGATCGCGGGCGACGAGCGTGGTGAATACGACTGCGTGCCATTGCAGGGCAGCGGCAGCTATTGCGTCGAGGCGATGCTCGGCAGCTTCGTGCCGCGCGACGGCCACGCACTCGTGCTCGCCAACGGCGCGTATGGCAAACGCATTGCCACGACGCTGCGCTACCTGGGCCGCCAGCACACCGTGCACGATACCGGCGACTACCTGCCGCCGCGCGCGGAAGACGTCGAGGTTCTGCTGGCTGCGAACCCGGATATCACGCATGTCGTCGTCGTGCACTGCGAAACCAGCTCGGGCATCCTGAACCCGATCGAAGAGATCGCGGCCGTGACGGCCCGCCAGGGGCGGCGGCTCCTGATCGACTCGATGAGCGCGTTCGGCGCGGTGCCGCTCGACGTGCGCACGCTGCCTTGCGACGCGTTCGTCTCCTCGGCGAACAAGTGCATCGAGGGCGTGCCGGGCTTCGGCTTCGTGATCGCGAAAAAGGAAGTGCTGAGTAACGCCAATGGCGTGAGCCACTCGCTGGCGCTCGACATCCATGACCAGTGGGACGTCATGAACCGCACCGGCCAGTGGCGCTTCACGCCGCCCACACATGCGGTGGCCGCGTTCATCGAAGCGCTGCGTCTGCACGCGCTCGAGGGCGGCCAGCCGGGGCGACTCGCGCGCTATGCGCGCAACCGCGACGTGCTCGTCGAGGGCATGCGCGGGCTCGGTTTCGAGCCGCTGCTGACCGAAGGCTGGCGCTCGCCCATCATCGTCACATTCTTTTCACCGGCCGATCCCGCATTCGACTTCACGCGCTTCTACGATCTGATGAAGGCGCAGGGTTTCATCATCTATCCGGGCAAGCTCACTAGTGTGGAGAGCTTTCGCATCGGCTGCATCGGCGCGCTCGACGAAACCGTCATGCGCCGCGTCGTGGCGGCGTGCGGCGAAGCGCTGCGCACGCTCGGCGTGGCGAGTGCCGCGCCCGCGCCGGTCGACCTCGGCGCACGCGAAGCGCTCGCCGTTTGATGCACATTGATGCGCATACCCCTAAGACTCCACATCATCGATTTTTTAGCAGGACGCATGTAATGAAACACGTCAAGGCAGTGATCTTCGACTGGGCCGGCACCGTGGTCGACTACGGATCGCGCGCGCCCATGGGCGCCTTCGTCGAGACCTTCGAGCAATTCGGCGTGCCGATCACGATCGACGAGGCGCGCGGGCCGATGGGCATGGCCAAGCGCCCGCACATCGCGGCGCTGATGGCGCTGCCGCGCGTCGCGGCGGCATGGGAAGCCCGCTACGGCCACGCACCGGGCGAAGCCGATATCGACGCCGTGTATGACGTCTTCGTGCCGAAGAACGTCGCCGTGGCCGCGCAGTACAGCGACGTGATTCCGGGTGTGGCGGAGGTGACTGCCGCGCTGCGCGCCGACGGCGTGCGCATCGGCTCGACCACGGGCTACACGCGCGAGATCATCGAGCAGATCGTGCCCGGCGCGAAGGCGCAGGGTTTCGAGCCCGACAGCATCGTCTGCACGGGCGATACGCCTGAGGGCCGGCCTTCGCCTTACATGATCTACCGCACGCTGCCGCAACTCGGCGTGTGGCTCGCGCGCGACGCGATCAAGGTGGACGACACCGAAGTCGGCATCGAGGAGGGCATCAACGGCGGGACGTGGGCAGTGGGTGTCGCGGTGAGCGGCAACGCGTTCGGCCTGACCGAGGACGAAGTCCACGCGCTCGCACCCGACGAATTCGCGCGCCGCCGCGCCGCGGCCGTGGAGCGCCTGCGCGCGGCGGGCGCGCACTATGTGATCGACAGCGTCGCCGACCTGCTGCCCGTGGTGAACGAGATCGAAGCGCGGCTTGCCCGCGGCGAGCGGCCCTGACCGGAACCGAGCTGTATTTCGTGAAGATCGCGCAGGCGGCCTGGCCGCTTGCGTTACCATGGGCGCCCCTGCCACCGGCCGCCGCTGCCCATGAAAACGTTTGTGCTTTTCGTCGTGACCGCGCTCGCCGAGATCGTCGGCTGCTATCTGCCTTACCGCTGGCTGCGCGAGGGCGCGAGCGCGTGGCTCCTTGTCCCCGCCGCGCTCTCGCTCGCGCTCTTCGCGTGGCTGCTCACGCTGCATCCCACGGCCGCCGGGCGCACCTATGCGGCTTACGGCGGCGTGTACGTGTGCGTGGCGATTCTCTGGCTCTGGGCCGTCGAGGCGATCCGCCCGAGCCCGTGGGACTGGGCCGGCATCGGCTTCACGCTGGCCGGCATGGCGCTCATCATGTTCCAGCCGCGCTGAGCGAGCCTGACTTCAGCCAGGCGCTCAACCAAGCGTATTGACCTGCGGAAACTTGTCGCGGAAGGCCTGCGGCATCGGCACGACCTTTTTCTGCTCGTAGTCGAAGAACACGAAGCCCGATTTCGCCATGGCGATGAGCGCGCCGTCGGCGGGCCGCGTGATGCGGAAGATGATGTCGCCGCCGTACTTGTTGAAATCCATGATGCCCACCTCGAAGCAGAGCGCGTCGCGCGCGTAGGCTTCCGCGCGATAGGTCGTGGCCAGATCGGTCACGATGATGCTCGTGTGCGCGTCCTTCATGCCCTCGATGCCTGCGTCGAACAGAAAACGAGCGCGCGCCTCGGAAATCATCGAGATCATCGAGTCGTTGGCGAGGTGATTGGCCGAATTGATATCGGTGACGCGCACCGTGAGATGCGTCGAATAGTAGAACTGGTCTTCGGGAAACTGGAGCTGGATGCGGGCCATGATGCAATGCGCGGAATGGGGGACGGGGGCGCCGGCGGGCCTGAGCAGCGTAGGCGCCGGCCCCGCTGGCAGCCCGCTGGCAGCCCGCTGGCAGCCCGCTGGGAGTCCGCTGGTAGCCCGATTGTAACGGGAGGCGCGTCGCCTCTGGCGCCAGCCCGGCGCTAGAATGCGTGAGCCTTCTGCCCCCGGTTTGCCCCGGGCACTCGCCACCTTCCATCGATTCCCGCCATGACCGACATGCCTGGCCCCGCATCCCCAGCCGCCGCCGAAGCGGGCGCAGCGCCGATCGACCTGCCCATCCTGGACGGCCGCACGGTCGCACTGCACCCGCTGTGCGCCCAGGACGCGCCGCGCCTCGTCGCCGCGGCGACGGACGGCGAACTCTGGAACCTCAACGTGACGGTGGTGCCTGGGCCCACGACCGTCGACGCCTGGATTGCGAAAGCGCTCGATGGCGTGCGCGCCGGCACCGTGATCCCGTTCACGATCCGGCTGCGCGAAAGCGATCGCGTGGTGGGGAGCACGCGTTTCTGGAAGGTCGATCGTGAGAACCGGAAGCTTGAGATCGGCTCCACGTGGCTCGCAGCGTCGGCGCAGCGCACCATCGTCAACACGGAGGCGAAGTACCTGATGCTGCGCTATGCCTTCGAAACGCTCGGCTGCGTGCGCGTGCAGTTCACGACCGACGTGCTCAATGCGAAATCACGTGCCGCGATCCTGCGTCTCGGCGCGAAGGAAGAGGGCGTGGTGCGCCGCGAGCGCATCATGCCGGACGGCCGCAAGCGCGACTCCGTGCGCTTTAGCATCATCGAGGACGAGTGGCCCGAGGTGGAGGCAGGCCTGTTGCGCCGGTTGCAAGCCGCCGGCTGAGCGCGCCCGCTCGAGTGCGGCGCCACGGCGTTAGCGCAGGCGCTCAGGAGGTGCTTCAGGCGGCGGATCGCCTTGTGGCACCGGCGGCGGCTCGACGTCCGGTACCGGAGGCTGCGGCGGACGTCGCGGATTATCGGGCTCCTCGGTCGGCAGATGAGCCTCGGGCCTGCGTAAAAAATGGGCGGCGGGAAGAAAATTCGAACGCATAGACCTCTCCGGGATGCGCGAAGCATGCGCCCCGAATGACAGCGCTGACACCGTCGTCAGCGCTCGCATCGCGGCCCTGCCTTCGCGCGAATCCAATTGCCCGTCTGTCCGCAAACGCCGTGCCGCCCGACGCGCTCGGGTCGCGTGCCGTGGTACGCGGGTTGCTGCTAGCCGCGCAGGGACCTTCGCAGCCGTCTCCTGGTGATCTTCAGGGCCTCTCACGCGGGCTCGCATCGTACTGGAGGAGG
Organism: Paraburkholderia sp. JHI869; assembly: GCF_038900775.1. NCBI lineage: Bacteria > Pseudomonadati > Pseudomonadota > Betaproteobacteria > Burkholderiales > Burkholderiaceae > Paraburkholderia > Paraburkholderia sp. JHI869. The sequence continues at coordinate 3,761 of NZ_JAYMSC010000043.1, read as the reverse complement.
ACCGATGACCATGCACACTCCACCGACGAAGCCTTTCGCGGCCGGTGCGCTTGCTCTGACGCTCGTCCTGGCAGGAGCCGCGGTGCACGCGCAGGACAACACCGGCGCGGACCGCCCGACCACCGCGCCCGCCACGGAGTCGAGCGGGGCGAAGGCCAACGGCGTCTACCCGGCGCCGACCCAGGGCGTCGAGCAAGGCGTGCCCGCCAGCAAAGGCGCGCAGGCCACGCGAACGACGCATTCCTCGAAACACCAACCGCATCGCGCCAGGAAGCCGGTAAAAGGCGCGTCGGCCGCGGCGGGCGGCAGCGATGCGAGGGAGGAGTGACGATGCACGAAAATCGCGCCTTTCATTTCCCGCGCAATCTGCGCGAAAGCAGCCCAGCCCAACGCGAAAGCGGCCTCGAGACCTTCTTCCTGGCGGAGCACGGATGGGTGCCGAACAACGCCCGGCTGCCGGTGATCGTCTATCGGCGCGCGCTGGCGCCGGGGGGCGATGACCTTGCGCGGGCGTTCAACGAACGCTTCGAAGCAAACGGCTGGCCGGTGCAATGGCTCGACGGCGTCTTCGACTATCACCACTTCCATTCCACGGCGCACGAGGTGCTGGGCGTGTTCGCCGGTACGGCCGAGCTGATTCTCGGCGGACCGGGCGGGCGCGTGCTGCGCGTGCACGCCGGCGACGCGCTGCTGCTGCCAGCCGGCACCGGGCATTGCCTGCTTTCGCTCGCGGGCGGCTTTCGCGTGGCGGGCGGCTATCCGCGCGGGCAGCAGTGGGACATTCGCCGGGACGCGCTGAGCCCGGCGGAGTTGCGCGCCATGCAGGCGCTGCCGTATCCCGCGAGCGATCCCCTTTACGGCGACCATGGGCCGCTGATCGAGCACTGGCTCGCGCAGGCGTGAGGGCGCCGGGCACAGCGATTGCATTGGTATTCACCGTGCATTCGCACGCCAGGGAGGGGGAGATGACGACACAAACGAATCGCCCGCTGAATTCGCGTGACCGGGCTTGCCGCGGCGCATCCATGCTCGTCCTCGCATTCGGATGCACGTTCGGCTGCGCGCTGGGGGTGCCGTCTGCCGCTTTTGCGCAGGGCGCTGCGCAATCGATCGCCGTGCAGCGCATGGCGACGGTACAGTCGGGCACCGGCTATCGCGCATCGAAGCTCGTGGGTTCCGATGTCTATGACACTAGCGGCAGCAAGATCGGCGCAATCGACGATATCGTGCTCGAGTCGCCCAACGAAGGCGCCTTCGCGATTCTCTCGGTAGGCGGCTTCCTCGGCCTGGGCAAGCATCTCGTGGCCGTGCCGTTCAACGATCTGCGCATCGACAGCAAACAGATCGTCCTGCAGACCGACAAGGCGCAATTGAAGACGTTGCCCGAGTTCAACTACGCGCACGATTGACGCGTTCGTGCACGAGCGTCCTTGCCGTGGCGCAAGCCTGCCAGTGCCTTGGTCCAAAGTCCTATTGCGCGCCCCTCGTCCACACACCATAGTGGAAGGATGCCTCATGCGAGGCGTCCTACCGGGGAGCGATTCAATGGCAAAGAAAGAGGAAGTCAAGGCCGCGAGCACAGCGGAGCCGGCGGAAAAACTCAGCGAAAAGGCTTATCAAAAGGAACTCGAGCGTTTGCATGGCGAACTCGTTCGCCTGCAGGAATGGGTGGTTCAGAAGCGTCTGAGGGTGTGCATTCTCTTCGAAGGCCGCGACGGCGCAGGCAAGGGCGGCACGATCAAGGCGCTCACCGAACGCGTGAGCCCGCGTGTGTTTCGCGTATTTGCACTGCCCGCGCCCACGGAGCGCGAGAAGTCGCAAATGTACTTCCAGCGTTATCTGCCGCTGCTGCCCGCTGCCGGTGAAATCGTGGTGTTCGACCGCAGCTGGTACAACCGTGCGGGCGTCGAGCGCGTGATGGGCTTTTGCACGCCGGAACAGGCGTCGGAATTCCTGCGTGGCGTGCCGCTCATCGAACGCGCCATCATCGACTCGGGCACGATCCTCATCAAGTTCTGGCTCGAAGTGAGCCCGAAAGAGCAGACCCGGCGCCTCGAAGGGCGCATCAACGATCCGCGCAAAATCTGGAAGCTCTCTCCCATGGACCTTCTGTCGTATAGCCGCTGGTACGACTATTCGCGCGCGCGTGACGAGATGTTCGACATGACGGATACGTCGGAATCGCCATGGTTCGTTGTCCGATCCGACGACAAGAAACGCGCGCGCCTGAACGTCATCAACCATATTCTGAACACCATTCCCTACAAAGCGCTGCCGCGCGAGAAGGTCACGCTGCCCGAGCGCCAGAAGCCACAAGGCTACCGCGACCCGGCGTACCCCTATCGGTACGTGCAGGAGAAGTACTGAGCGGCGGCGCGGCGACTCGTCACGCCCGATCAAACCACACTATCATCACGATTGAACGCTCACGAGGGGTAGACCATGGCCGAGTTGCTGCTGGGAAATATCGACGAACACGTCACGGACGCCGAGATCAACGAGTTTCTGGAGCGCTACGGTTTTCCGCCGTACGACGCGATTCAGCGCATCGAGGGAGCGGGCCGTCCCGGCGCGCTGCTCACCTTCAACGCCGCGAGCGAAGAGGGGCTGCGCCGCTTGCAGGGCCGCATTAACAACCTGTTCTGGCGCGAGCACACCATCAGCGCCCAGGTCATGCCGCCGGCACGCGAGGAGTAGGCGGGCGCAAGCAGACGACAGAGCGCGCACCACGGCTTCGACAACCGCGGTGCGCGCTCTGCATTTTCAGGCGCCGTTTTCAGGTTCAGTAGAAGATCAACCCTGGCCGTTCCGTGCTCACGCGCGTGCCCGCCTTGCCCTGGGTAATCGCCACGATATCGGCCAGCGCGCCGATCACCGCATCCTTGCCGGTGATGCGCGCGAACTCCGCGGCTGCCATGACCTTCGGCCCCATCGACCCGGCCGCGAAGCCGAGCTTCTCCAGTTCGTCGGGGTGCGCGCTTGCAATCGCCTTTTGCGACGGCTTGCTCCAGTCCACGTACGTGGCGTTCACATCGGTGGCGATGATGAGCATGTCGGCCTCCAGCTCCTGCGCGAGCAGGGCGGAGCACAGATCCTTGTCGATCACGGCCTCCACGCCGCCAAGCTTGTGACCTTCGCCGTAGAGCGTCGGAATGCCGCCGCCGCCCGCGCAGATCACGATCGTGCCGCGCTCCAGCAGCCATTTCACGGGGCGGATCTCGAAGATGTGCTTCGGCCGCGGGCTCGCCACGACACGGCGGAACTTGTCGCCGTCCGGTGCGATGGCCCAGCCGCGCTCGGCAGCGAGCTTCTCCGCCTGCTCCTTCGTGTAGACGGGACCGATCGGCTTGGTCGGATGCTGGAACGCCGGATCGTTCGCGTCTACTTCGACCTGGGTGAGGATGGTCGCGAAGGGCACCTCGTAGGGCAGGAGATTGCCGAGTTCCTGCTCGATCATGTAGCCGATCATGCCCTCGGTCTGCGCGCCGAGCACGTCGAGCGGGTAGCCGGGCACGTCCTTGTAGGCCTCGCCCTGCAGCGCGAGCAGGCCGACCTGCGGCCCGTTGCCGTGCGCGATCACCAGTTCGTTGCCCTGCGCAATCTGCGAGATCTGGGTGGCCGCGAGGCGCACGTTTTCGCGCTGGTTCTCCGCCGTCATCGGCTCGCCGCGACGCAGCAGCGCGTTGCCGCCAAGCGCAATCACGATTCGCATGTCTGACTCCCAAGGTTAGGCGTGTCGGTGTAGCGGAGCGCGGGCGCCG
>NZ_JAYMSC010000042.1:0-67937 GCF_038900775.1 Paraburkholderia sp. JHI869 | reverse complement strand
ATCCCCGCCATCCCCGCCCACCCCGCGTGATTCAGCGCGCCGCGTTCAGGCCGAATTCCGCCAGCACGCTTTCGCTATGTTCACCCACGCGCGGCGCGGCGCGTGAAGCCGCCGCCCGCATGCCGTCGATGCGCAACGGCGCGCGCGTGGTGCGCACCGGCGCGCCGCCGCCGCGCTGCACGGTCTGCAGCATGTCGAGGCGCGCGAACGCTTCGCTTTCGACAAGACGCGGCCAATCCAGCACTTCGGCGCACCAGACATCGTCCGGGCGCAGGCGCGCAAGCCAATGCGCCGTGGTCTCGCGCATCAGTTCGGCAGCGACGAGACGCTTGATTTCGTCGCGCCGCGTGAAAGCCTCTTGCGCGCTGTATTCGAGCAAGGGCGGCAACGGCAGCGTGGCGGCGAGTTGTGCGAGCGGCATCATGGCGAGCGCGAGATAGCCGTCCGCCGTGGGATACACGCCGTAAGGCGCGGCCAGATAAGCGTTGGCATTGCGATAGCCCGCGCGCTGCGGCGCGCGCCCGCCATCGTTGAGGTAGGTGGTTAGCATTTCGAACTGCAGATCGATCAGCGCTTCGAGCAGACTTGTCTGCACCTGCGCGCCCATGCCCGTCACCGCGCGTTGCACCAGCGCGGCGAGTATGCCTTGCGTGAGGATGTGCCCCGCCTGGATATTGGCGATCGAAAGGCCCAGCGGCACGGGGCCGTCGCCATCGTTGCCGTTGAGCCACGTGATGCCCGAGAGCGACTGCGCGAGCAAGTCCTGTCCCGGCAGCCCAGCCCACGGCCCCGTTTCGCCGTAGCCCGATACGCCCGCGTACACGAGCCGCGGATTGATCGCGCGAGCCTGCTCGTAGCCGAGGCCAAGACGCTCGATCACGCCGGGCCGGAAATTCTGGATCAGTACGTCCGCGCGCGCGACGAGTCCTTTCAATGCCGCAAGATCGTCCGCGTTTTTCAGGTCGAGCGCGACACTTTCCTTGTTGCGGTTGATCGCGTGAAAGAGCGTGGAATCGCCAGCGATCTCCGTATCGGTGAGATACAGCGTGCGGCAGATATCGCCGCTGCCGGGGCGCTCGATCTTGATCACGCGCGCGCCGAGATCCGCAAGCCGCAGCGCGGCTGAAGGGCCCGAGAGAAACTGCGCGAGATCGAGGACGAGCAGACCTTCCAGCGGAGCCCGAGCCGGCGCACGCAACGGCGCGCTCATGCGGGCAGGCTCGCGCGAAACAGGCTGTTCAGATCGTCGATGATCACCTCTGCCGGGTCGTTCTCGCGCAAGCCGCGATTGAGCCGCTGCGAGGCCGCCTCCTGAAACGCCATGTAGCCATCGTGGCGCGGCCTGACCCAGGCGCCTTCCAGCGTGGCGCGCGTGGCGCGGTAAAAATCGTCGGACTGCGCGTTCACCGTGTCGTCTTCCCACGCGGCCGCGTGTCCAGGCTGCCCGCCCGCGTGCGCGAACGGCCCGCGCTGCGCCTCGGCGCCCGCGACCCAAAGCGCGAAGGCGCGCGCCTCATCCTGATGCGCACGCCGCGCCGAGACCGCGATGCCCGTGCCGCCAAGCGCCGACCCCGCGGGGGCCTCCTCGTCGAACACGGGTATGTTCGCGAACGCGATGCGCACGGGACGGAACTGCGCCCAGGCATAGTTCACATAGCCATAGACGAGCGGCACACAATCGATGCGCGACGCCGGCTGAGCCATGTTTTCGAATACGGCGATCGGGTCCTGCTCGAAGCACGCTTCATCGACGTAACCGGCCAGTTCCCGCAGACGCTCGCACGCGCGCGCGGCAATCTCGCGCTTGAAGAGATCGGGGCCACCCACCGCGCCTGCAGCGCCCAGTTGAGCGCTGAGCGTGTACAGGCACATCAGCGAATGCGGCGGGCGCAGCGGTAACGCGACGCGGCCCGCTCGCGCCAGTTGCAAGACCTGCTCCCACGTGCGCGCCGCGGCAGCCAGGCGCTCGCGGCGCCACGCCTGAACCTGGGTCGCGGCGTCGATCGGCAGCGCCCACTGCTTGCCGAGCCAGCGGTAGCTTGCAAACGACGCCCCGACCGTGCCGCGCGCAATGTCCGCAAGCGCGTCGCCGTCGAACGGCCGCAGGCACCCCTCCCGCGTGACCTGCCCGACATGCGGATGATCGATCACGATGAGGTCGTAACGCTGCGCAAGTTCGTCGACGGGGAACGATTCGAAGTCCTGCAACGAGCGGCGATCCCATTCGATCTCCACGCCCGTGCGGGCCTTCCACAGCGCCGAGCAAGCCACGAGCGGTTCGTAGCCGCGCGGATGATTCCACGTCATGCCTTTGAGTTTGAGAGTCATGGTCGGTTACCGGTTTGCGCAGATTCGCGTATTCAGTCGATACGCCGCCGCATTTCACAGGTGAACGTTCTGTTTATAAGCGTAATCATGTGACCTTGGCCTTGGAAGTGTCGACCAGGGTTTTCCGCGAGCCCGAAAATGAAAGAAAACGCCACCCTGGAAGCGGGGGCGCTATGCCGCGATTTGGCGCGTATGATCGCTGACAGCGAGCGTCGGATACCAACGCTCGAAGCATGAACGCAGCTGCTCATTCAAGACCGCTGTCCGTCCGCACCTGCGGTAGACCCTGCGCATGCAAAGGTCGCCACGCCATCTGCTGCCGCTTCACGAACCGCTTGGTGACCACCCGATTGACCGCCGATTCGACGAAACTCGAGGTGATCGGCTCACCATGACGGTAGCGGTTTGCGACCTCAACGATCGCGCAAAATCACGGCGCTGGAGGAAATGTTGGGCGTGCCGCTGCTGCACCGCTCGACCCATCACGTCGCGCTCACCGAGGCGGGCAGCCTGTATCACGCGCGTGCCGTTTCGATGATCGCGGACCTCGACGACACGCTGCGCGTGGTGGCCGAACTCGATGCCGCGCCGAGCGGGCCGCTCAAGCTGACCGCGCCCGTCGCGTTTGGACGGCGTTACCTGGCGCCGCTGGTCGCGCCGTTCCTGGAGCGCTATCCGGGCATTCAGCTCGATTTGCGCCTCACCGATAACCATAACGACATGGTGTCGGGCGGCTTCGACCTCGACATTCACGAGGGCGAGAACTACCTCGACAACCTGATCGTGCAGCCGATCTCGCGCAACGACAGCATTCTGTGCGCGTCGCCCGCCTATCTCGCGCGGCGCGGCAGGCCATTAAGCCCGGACGATCTCGCGCAGCACAACTGTCTGCGCTATCTCCACCCGGAAGGCGATCCGCGCTGGCATCTCTCGAACGGCAAGCGCGTGGAGGCCGTGCTGCCGCTCGGCAACCTGCAATCGGACCACTCGGAACTGCTGCTGGAAGCGACGTGTGCGGGGCTCGGCATTGCCGAATTTGAAATCTGGCTGATACGCGACTTGCTGGTGAGTGGCGCGCTCGAAGTGGTTTTACCCGACTACCGCCTCGATAACGCGCTCACCGGCAAGCAGATTTATATGGCGTATCTGCCGAACCGGCGCTTTTCGACCAAAGTGCGCGTGCTGCGCGAGTTCCTTGCGGAACGCTTGAAGGGAATCGGCAAGCTGTAACGCGGTTGTGCGTCAAAGACGGCCGGGACGCATTTTTACGGGGTGAGCTGGCGAGAGCGCAGGCCTGCCCGCTACAAGATGCCTACTACGCGCGATGGCACGCCGAGGCCCGGATCGACCCAGCGGTCGCCCGCGGGCATGACCGTGTGGTACGACGTATAGTCGATCTGCCAGTCGTTGAGTACGTCCTTGCATTTCGGACAGCATGGCTTCGAGACGCCAATGCGTGGACATTGCGTCAATAGCCCGAGCGACTGGAGCCGCTTCAGGATCTTCATTTCCGCGTGCAGGGTATCGCCGCCTTCGCGCACGATCTCGTAGTTGTTCGTGAGCGTGCCGTAGTAATCGACATGGCCAAAGTATTCCGCTGCGTCGACGGGGCGGCCAATCGAGGCATCAGTCAAAACAATTTCGTGATCCGTCAATTCGATAACGTTCGACGCGATGTACCACTTACTATTGACATACGCCACTGCCACACAGTCCACATGTGACCGACGCTGGCGCGCTTTTGAAGCTTGCATAGTGGGCGTTCCCACGTTGAGTCCTCCTGTCCTGCTCCAATTCAGCGCAAGGATATAGCTGGCGACCTTGTCGTCCCAGCTCATGGTCCGCATACGTTCGTTGTGGTATCCGTCATGATTGAAATCGAGTGCCTGAAACGGCATGATGGACTCCCGTCGGTGAGAAAAGCGATCATGCTTTTCAGAATTGCGAACCCACTAAAACGTAGTTCATTTTTTTCGCCGATACAAGCGATTGCCGCCGTTGATAGCAGCGTGCCGTGATGGGGAGGGAATCATCAATGCCGAACTGGGGCTTATTTGAAGAGGCGCTTTTCAGTACCAGGATCGCGGCGCTATGCGCGTTGCATTGATCGGTTGCATAGCGCCGCGTGAGACCGCCACCGCGGTGAAATCTTGACCGGTTTCACCGCAGCTCGCGCTCAAAATCGCATTACCCGCCGTTAGCGGATTCCGCGCTTGATCAGCGGAATGAGCGAGTCGATCGTCGCGGGTGTCTGAACACCCGCACCGGTGTTGATGGTCAGTCCTGCGAAGTGATATGCCGCGGAGAGCACGCACTGTGTGACCGGCAGGAAGCCCTGCAAATAGAGCTGCTGGTCGAGCGTCGCGGTGAGGTATTTGTTCTGCAATCCTGAGATCGTGGCGGGCGCGAGATCGATGCCGCCGACGACGATTTGCCCAGGCTTCTTGCCAGCCTGCTGAAGCGCCTGCGGAATGAATCCGGTCACGCCACCGTGCTGGGTGCCAATCGCCTTCAGATCAGGGTGCGCCTGAATGAAGGCGACCAGGATCGGCACGGCGAGCGATGAATCGGCATCCACCTGAGGTGAGATGTTGAGCCGGGTCACCTTCACACCGGCCTTTTCCAGCGTCTCGGCGAGTCCTCGGTCGGACTGGCTACGCACACTCTCGTTGAAGACACCGTATTCGAGCGCCTCGTCGCCCTTCTTGAGCCCGGCGTTGAGCATCGCCTGAGCGGTGATCTGGCCGCCGATGTAGAGTTCGACGCCGGCGTAGCCGAAGCCCTTGGCGTCGTAAAGCTTCTGGTTATCGGGTAGCGGCGTATTGCCGACGGTCACGATAATGCCCTGGTCTACCGCCTGTTTGATCAGAGGGGCGAAGGCGGGGTCCCCCGGATGGCCCATGATGCCGATACACGTCGGCTTTGCCGCCATCGCCTGGCGGAACTGCGCGAGCATCGTTTCCGGGCTCCATGCTGAAAACTGCTCGATCACCTTGATGCCGAAGGCGTGCCCCGCGTCCGCAGCGCCGGTCTGACGTGGCAGCGTCGCGCCGTCGCCGGGGTTGCCGCCCATCTGCATATACATCGTCATACCGGCGCCGAGTTGCCCCGACGTGGTCGGTTCGGTGGCACCGGCAGTCGGCGCGAGGCCAAACGCAAGAATGCTCGCTGCCAGGAGGCATCCCGTCATGGTCTTGATCATGTCTGCTCCTATCTCCTGATTTAACGGCTTTATCGCCGCCCAAGCCTGAACCTTTCGCGTAACACGCGCAGCCTGGCCGGATTCTCGACCAACAAATGCAGGATCACCGCGACGATGAACACTACCCCTTCTATCGCCTGCACCCAGAAACCGGCGATACCTGTCGCAACGATTCCCGCTTCCAGCATGCCAATCACGAAAGTGCCGAAGAACGTTCCCACGATCGTCGCCGTGCCGCCGAACACCGAGGTTCCGCCGATGAACACACCGGCCAGCGCCGGCAGCAGGTAGCCTTGCCCCTGGGTCGAGAAGTAATTCAGATTCTCGAGCGTGAGCAGAACCGTGGCGAAACCGGCCAGCACACCCATCAGCGTGAACAATTTCACCGTCTCGCGTAGCACGTTGATGCCCACGACCTTCGCCACGTTGCGGTTGTCTCCGATGAACAGCACATGCTCGCCAAAACGGTGGCGGTTGAGGATGAACCACATGAATATGGCGAGCCCGAGCGCCCAGATCGACTGCATCGGGACCACATCGAACAACGTGCCCGCGAATACCGCATAGGCTGAACCGCTGGCGAGCTGCTGTAGCGCATTGGAGAGCCCGCCGGAAAGGATCGAAGCAACACCGGCCCAGAGGAACTGGGTGCCAATGGTCACGATGATTGACGGCACACCGACCACCGCGACCAACACTCCGTTCACCACGCCGACCAGCGCGCCGCCAGCCAGCGCCGCAACAATGGCTAACCAGGCCGATCCCGTGGTGTTCACGCACCAGGCGAACAGAAAGCCCGAGAACGCCATGACCGAGGGAAAGGACAGATCGATTTCCCCCGCTGCAATCACCAGCGTCAGCCCGATCGCCAGCACCACCAGCGGTGGCACGGTGGTCAGAAAAGAGAAGTAGATGGGCCAGCCCAAAAAAACGCGCGGCGCGGTTGCCATGAACAGGCCGACCACCAGCGCGAACACGACGAGGCTCGGCAAACCCTCCATGCGAGCAAAACCCGGCAGGCGCAAACTCACTAACCGCGCGAGCCGTTTTTCTTTTAGCGGATCACTCACGTCCTTGTCCCTGCAACCGGTGCCGGCCCGTGTCCGCTCTGCTGCAGCGAAATCAAATAACGGGTGAGCGCTTCGAGGCTCATCTCACCGGACTTGATATCCGCGACGATCCGGCCGCGATCGAGCACGACTAGCCGATCGGCGAGTTCGTGTACATGGGCGAGGTTATGTTCGATGTAGATGCAGGCGCGGCCCGACTCCTTGATCGAGCGAACAAAGTCGAGGACCTTGCGCACCTCGCTGATGGCAAGCGCCACCGTGGGTTCATCGAGAATGATCAGATCGCTTTCGAAATACATGGCCCGTCCGATCGCGACGCCCTGACGCTCGCCACCGGAAAGTTTCGCAATCAACGAATCGGCGTCGATTCCGACGCCGCGGAAACCGAGCTGCTGCTTCAGAATATCGTTGGCGATGCGCCGCTCTTCGGCGACATTGATAAAACCGAATCGATTGGTGATCTGCCGGCCGACAAAGAAGTTACGCCAGAGCGGCTGCTTCTCGCCCAGCGATTTCTCCTGATAGACCGTTTCGAAGCGCAGCCGGTGCGCCTCGCGCACGGAAAAGCGGCTCCAGTCGACCTCTTTGTCGCGGATGAACAGCTTGCCCGTACTCGGCCGCACAACGCCGGTCAGCACCTTGATGAGCGTCGATTTACCTGCGCCGTTGTCACCGATAAGTCCGACGATTTCGTTGCGCCCTATGGCAAGGTCGATACCGGAAAGCGCCCGTATCTTGCCGTAGGACAGGCTGATGCCCTGCGCGCGCACGATATCGTGCCAGGCGCTCGTAGCGGGCGCGGCATCGCTCGCCGTCACGCTGCGCTCCGGCTCGAATGAACCACCGTGATGTTGTGTACGACGATAGCCATGGAACTTTCTCCTTCGCTTATCGATCGCCGCATCAACTTACATTGGAAATGTTTCTGGAATTTAGCCAGACTTATAGCCTAGTTCAAGAATCGCCTGACGAGACCGCTTTTTTCATCGGGAAACCACTAATCCCGGGCATCTGAATAGCGAAACGTAAGGGATCGGCCTGCGCTCGATGGCACGCGATGGATAGCAAACTTTGCACGCAGGATCTGCGCGGCTACGCAGCGCGTGTGGCATCCCGGACAACCGGCGAAACAGTCCTCGGAACGTTAAGCAGCTTGTCCAGACGATGCATGGCATCGCAATAGTTGCGTGCAGACACCGAAGACAATTGTTCGTCATACACCTTGAGCATCTGTTCGATCGTCGGGGGATCCCCGGCGGCGATAATCCACTCGCCCGTGCGCACCGCCTCTTCAACCGCTGCGTTGAGCACATCTTCTGCCGCTTCGTAGACATCTCGTCCCGTCCTCCCGTCGTTGATTATTGTCGCCTGGACAACTCGGTGAGTTTCTCTGCGGGGCTACTACCACAAGACGACCGCGCCTACGCTTTGTCCTGACGGTGGCCGCACACGCTGCTTCACGCGATCCGGGATTTTCAACACCGTAAGAGAAATGTGCGAATGCGCGCAGCAAGTATTCATCGCCTTGCGCGAGCGCACATCAATGGCCGCAGCAGGAAAAGCTACTGCGATGCGCGCTACGCAGCCCCCACCAGCCGAGGAACGATCCGTGACAGAAGAGGATATCCGCAATAACGGCTTTGCGATGGGCGCGGCCCATGCCAAGCCATTTCCGCCATGGCCTCAGAACTTGTGTACCAGTCCGACGCCGATGCCGCGGTTGTTGGTGCCAGGCGTGACCGCAAGGCCCGAATACGCGGTGCCGGAGAGCGTGTATGCCGCCTGATTCTTGTTCTGGATAAAACCGGCCGCCGTATAGAGCTCGGTCGATTTGGACAGGGAATACTCGAAAAGTACACCCAGTTCCTGCGCATCGTCGCCCTTTCCGGTGCGGTCGTGCAGGTAACCGTACATCACCGAAAGCAGGGCAAATGGGTTGAGCTGATACGAGTCCGAGATCTGGTAGACGTCATGCTGCTGGTATTTCGGTGTATTGGTCAGGTTCTCCGTGTGATAGGCCAGCCAGATGCGGTTGGCGCCGATTGCATATGAAGCCCCTGCGTTGAACACGCTCAGGACCGCGCCCGTACCCGCGGAAGCACCACCCGCGAGGTTATAGCTCCCACCCGCTCCGACAGCAGGTTCGTCGCCGCGTTCGTAGCCCGCCGCCACGTTCAGCGGTCCGTTGATGTACTGGACCACAACGTTGTACAAGCCAATGCCGTTGCCCGTCGAGGTCGTACCATCGCGCAACGCCACCATGAACTTTGCATTCAGGCCACCAAAGGTGGGGGTGTAGTACGAAATGCCGTTGTTCGCGCGGATGATCAGGGCGTTGAAATTATTCATCGGCGACGCAATGCTCTTCACCCAGGAGGGATCCATAGCTGCTTGTAGCACGTCGTATTGCGGCGTGTTTTGCAAACCGAAGCGGACTTCCCCAAAACCGCCAGACATGCCGACATACGCGAGACGATTGAAGGCCTTGGTCGGGTCTGTCGCTGCACCGGTCTGACCGGAGAAGGCTTGCTCCAACTGGAAGTTGACGTGCAGACCTCCGCCAATATCCTCGCTGCCCTTAAAACCATAGCGGGTCGCGAAGAGTCCGCCAGGTACCGCCTTGACTGCGGAATTGCCGTTGCCCGCGTTCTGATAGGCGAAGCCATTGTCGAGCACGCCGTAGAGCGTGACGCTCGATTGAGCGAACACGGGAGCGACGAATGCGCAGGACAAGGACGCGCCGGATGCGAGAGTGACAAATCTTTTCACGCGGGATCTCCATTGTTATGTGCACCGAAATGCCGGTGCGTTATAAATGCTGTTTTATTTGTACTGCTAATCTATATGCCGCCCCATGAATAAAACGAGCGTGCCAATATGCGCGAAAATGCCTGAATCGTACGAATGGGGCTGGTTGTGGGGCAACCCGTCCAGCTGTTGCCTGTCAGTCGGAGACCGCCAGCGGCGGGGCGAGCTAACGCCTTAAGTCGCTTCGTTGCTCAATCTGTTCTCCTTTGCTTGATTGTATTTTTCCTGGTCGACCTGGATTCTGGTGAAACCGTATCAAACATCCATTCGGCAAGGTTAAATGCGCGGGAGGTGATGGGTCCATGCATTAAACGTCGATTGGATGGCACTTTTCTACTTGCAACCGGACGGGGTAAACCAGTATCGCTCCGGCGAGCAGAGCGCATTTACTGGATAGTTTGTGCGTGTCAGAACGGACTCGCGAAGGACTGCCGCGCTGAGGTTATGCGAAGTGTGGTACGGATTTCCGTGCATGTTTTCGCAGAGCCGGCCAACCTCCGACTACACGCACGGCCTCGATCTCAGGGGCGATCCGCCGCGACCTGTTCTCGAATGCGTTGAGGTCCACGCGTTCGAACCTGCTGGGTGTTCTAATGCGCGTCACGGCCGTACGTTACGACCCATGGCCGGATTCGGCCTCGCTCTCCGCGCGCAGCACTTCGACGAAAGTCTGCTGGACGGCCGTCCCGAGCCAGTCGGTGCGCACCGTATAACCGACTGCGCGGCCGGCTCCCGGCAACTCCAGTTCCAGTGCGACCAGTTCGCGGCCTGGGTAAGCGTCGCGAATCTGCGCGCGAGAGAGCAGCGTGAGGCAATCGCTTTCCATGAGCATGGCGAGCATCATTGCGAGCGAACTGGTTTCGAATACCAGCGGCGGCTTGACCGGCAATTGCGCGAAGATCGAATCGATCACCGCGCGGCGCGGCACCTTGTGCTGCGGCATCACCCAGTCGTGATCGGCCAGATCGGCCAGCGCGACGGTTTTGCGCTTCGCCAGCCGGTGCCCTTTACGCACGGCCACCACGTAGGGGTCGGCAAAGAGTTCCGTTTCCTGCACGGATCCCGTGAGGCGGGGCTCGCGCAACCCGCCAACGATGATGTCGATCCCGCCGCTGCGCAGCTCGCGCAGCAAATGCGCGTGGGCGCTCTCCTCGACGGTGACGCGCGCTGCGGGATAACGCGCGCGCAGCCGTTGAATGGCTCGCGCAACGAGGCGCGGCGGCAACAGCGGCAGCACGCCGATCGCGACTTTGCCGGTGAGTTGCCCGCGGGCGTACGCCAGCTCGTCTACGGCCTGCGTGATTTCATAGAGCGCGAGGCTCAGGCAGCGCGCAAACTCGATGCCCGCGGGACTCGCCGACACGCTATGCACACGCCGGCGGTAAAGCGACACGCCAACGTTCTGCTCGATTTGCCGTGCGGCGCGATGCACCGCCGGCTGCGAGATTCCCAATGAGAGCGCGGCCTCGGCTGCCGAGCCCGCGTCGGCTATCGCGATGTGGCAGCGCACCTGCGCGTCGGTCAGGCGCCGGCAAATCTTCGCTGCGTTCGCCGCCGTCTGGCCGGTGAGATTCATCACGGCGCGCTCCATCTGATCGAGCATGCGGCGTACGCGCCGCTGCACGATGAGGCCTTCGCCCGTCAATTCGCTGCCGCCGAAACCGCGTTCGAACAACTGCCCGCCGAAGCTCGCCTCGAGCTTGTTGATGGCCATGCTGACCGCGGGCTGCGTGCGTCCCGCACGGACCGCTGCCTGCCCGATTCCACCGGCTTCGCACACCGCCTCGAACAGGAACAGACGCCTCAAACGTGCCAGATCTTCGTCCGACGGTGCATGTCCGTCCTCCCCCATCGCGCCTCCGGATGAACCATTCCAAAACCCTTAGCTTAACGCAAATTTATGGGCTGGGCCTCACTTCGTATTGAGGGATTCGACGCGATCGCGCTTACAGTAACGTTCAATTCAGCAGGACATTTCCAGTCAGGAGCACCCTCATGTCCGTCGTCATCGACACGCACACGCACGCAATTTCCCCAGATAAACAACGCTATCCGCTCGCGCCGGTCGGCGGCCACCAGTCGGAGTGGTCGGCAAAGCGCCCCGTAAGCTTCGAAGGCCTTCTCACGTCGATGGACGAAGCCGGTATCGACCGCGCGGTGGTGGTGCAAGCGTCGACGGTATATGGCAATGACAATAGTTATGTGGTCGAGGCGGTGCGCAGTCATCCGGATCGATTCGCGGGCGTGTTTTCGATTGATGTGCTCGCGAGCGACGCCGTTTCCCAGATGCAACGCTGGCTCGATGCGGGCCTTTCGGGCCTGCGTCTTTTCACGACCGGCAGCACAATGCCGGGGCAGGCGGGCTGGCTCGACGACGAGCGTTCGTTCCCGGTCTGGGAATACGCGCAGCGCCACAACGTGTCGATTTGTCTGCAGATGACCGCGCATGGCATTCCCGCGCTGCTGAACATGCTTGAGCGCTTTCCGGACATCCGGGTGCTGCTCGATCACCTGGCCCGCCCCGAACTCGCTGGCGGCCCGCCGTATGAAGCCGCGGCGCCGCTCTTCAGCCTCGCGTCGCATCAGGGCGTGTACCTGAAGCTCACGAACCGCACGATCGCCGAAGCTGGCCGTGGTGCGTCGACGCCCGCAGCTTTTTTCCCACGTGTACTCGACGCATTCGGCGCGAACCGTATTGCGTGGGGCTCGAACTTTCCGGCCGCCGAAGGCGCGTTGCCTGAACTGCTCGCACAAGCCCGCGAGAGCCTTTCGATGCTGCCCGCAGCGGCGCAAGAGGCGATCTTTAGCGGCACGGCGCGCACCATTTATCCGGCGCTCGCCGCCTGACGCGTCGCCACCGACGCGATTTAGTCCGCAACAGGAATACCCGAAACGTGAGCACTCCAACGCAACCGCTGGTCTTGAAGGCCGCGCTGAAAACCTATGCGCACACGCGCGCGCTGAAAGCGGGCGAATTGACCGATCCAGCTGTCGACCTTCGCTTCGAGGACGTCGAGCCGATTCATCGCGCGTTCGCACCGATGGCGCGCCGCCAGGTATTCGATGTCAGCGAACTCGCTATCGTCACCTATCTTCAGGCCAAAGCGTACGGCAAGCCCGTTGTGCTGTTGCCTGCCGTCGTGGCGGCGCGCTTTCAGCAAGGCTGCCTGATTTATGATGCACAGCGGGCCAAACCGGACATCGGTCATCTCGCGGGCAAGCGAATTGGCGTACGCACCTATGCGCAGACCACGGGCATGTGGGTGCGCGCCATTCTCGGTGAAACATACGGCGTGCCGCTCGAGAAGATCGAATGGGTGACAATCGAGGGCGGGCACCTGGAAGAGTATGCTGACCCCTCTTTCGTGCGCCGCGCCGACGCGGGCAAGCAATTATTGCCGATGCTTCGTGCGGGCGAGATCGACGCAGCGATCCTCGGCAACGATCTACCGGATGGACCGGAATTCAAGCCGCTGATCGACAACGCTGCCGCCGCCGACCTTGAATGGTATGGGCTTCATCGATATGTGCCGATCAACCACGTGGTCGTGGTAACCCGTGCGCTGGCCGAGTCGAACCCGCAAGCCGTTCGTGCGGTGTACGACCTGCTCAAGCGCGGCAAGGAATCGGTCGCCGCGGAAAATGCAGGGAAAGCGGACAAGCTGCTGTTCGGCTACGACACACTGCGCGGACCGCTCGAGGAAACCCTTGCGTTCTGCGAGCAGCAGCGCCTGCTGCCGCGCACGCTGACTGTCGACGAAATATTTGCCGACAGCATGGGCATTCTGGGCGACGCCGCGCGCTAACGCGGCAGCCGTCCGCTTCACGATTCTTGAGCGAATCCGAATTCGCCGCAGTCTGTCAAGGAGACACCATGAGCCTGCCGGGCAAATCCACCGCCGCCAAATCCAGGGAAGCCAGGGAACGTCGTCCGTTCTACCTCGACCTGTCGTTCCAGGTGCTGGCTGGCATGGCGCTGGGTGTCGTCACGGGTTACTTCTTTCCGAAGTTCGGCATTAATCTGCAACCCGTTGGCGACGCCTTTATCCGCATCATCCAGATGCTGATTGGCCCGATCATTTTCTGTACCGTGTGCAGCGGCATTGCGGGCGTGAATGACTTCAAGAAGGTTGGCCGCGTCGCGATCAAGGCGCTCTTCTATTTTGAAGTGGTGACCTCGCTCGCACTTGTGCTGGGGCTCGTGGTCGTCAATGTGCTCAAACCCGGCGTGGGCATGAACGTCGATCTGCATGGCATCCACTCGGCCGCTGTCGATACCTACGTCGCCAAGGCGCATCACGTTGTCACGACGAGCGAATTTCTGCTCAATGTGATTCCACATACGGCGATCAGCGCCTTCGCCGGCGGCGACGTGCTGCAAGTGCTGTTCTTCTCGGTGCTGTTCGCGTTCGGACTCGCGGCAATCGGCGAGCGTGCACAGCCGGCATTGAATCTGATCGAGTCAGTCTCGGGCGCGCTTTTCTGGATCATCGGGCTGACCATGAAAATCGCGCCGCTCGCGGCGTTCGGCGCGATCGCCTTCACGGTCAGCAAGTTCGGCTTCGGCACGCTGCTCTCCCTTGGAAAGCTCCTGATCGAGTTCTATCTGACGTGCGCGCTTTTCATTCTGCTGATTCTCTGGCCCATCGCGAAGGTCAATGGCTTCAGCCTGCTGAGGTTGATGCGCTATATCGGCGCAGAGTTGCTGCTCGTGATCGGCACGAGTTCGTCCGAAACCGTGTTTCCGCAACTGATCGACAAGCTCGAACGGCTGGGTTGCGAGAAGTCGGTGGTCGGTCTGGTTCTGCCAACGGCATACACGTTCAACCACGACGGTACGTGCCTGTATTTCGCCGCGGCGGCAGTGTTCCTCGCGCAGGCGACCAACACGCCGATGAGCTGGCACGATCAACTGGTTCTGCTCGCTGTGTTGCTGCTCACCTCGAAAGGCGCGGCCGGCGTGTCCGGTGCGGCCATTGCGGTGCTCGCCGCCACGCTTACCGCATCGAACACCATTCCTGTGGAATCCATCGCATTGATTCTCGGCATTCACAAGGCGCTCTCAAGTGGGTTCGTGTTCACCAACATCATTGGCAACACCGTGGCAACCATCGTCGTGGCGAACTGGGAAAAGGCGCTGGATCGCGTCGCGCTCCGGCGTGAACTGAAAGCGGGTTTCAAACCCGTTGCTACGGCATCGGGACGCCTCAACCCGACGAGCAGCGGTCACGCAGGCAACTAGCCGCGAGTAAGCGCGAGAGCCGGCGGAACCGGAAAATCGGTCCCGCCGGTGCGAAGCAGCCGTGACGACCGGATGAAGTCACATGATGTAGTTAGTTATACGAATCGTATGGGAGATCTCGCTGATCTCATGCGATTCAGAAAAAAACCATAAACCTTGGAGACTCGTTATGAAAATAGCGGCGTGGAGAAGCATTGGCGTTGGACTGTCGCTCGCTGCTGGCGCGGCACCGGCGTTTGCTCAGAGCAGCGTCCAGATTTACGGCACGGCAGACGGCGGCGTACGCTATCAGACGAATGCGGTAAAGGGCGGCGGTACGGTGGTGACCATGAATTCGAACGGCTACTACAGTTCGAACAAGCTGGGTTTTCTGGGCAAAGAAGACTTGGGTGACGGCTGGAACGCACACTTCCGGCTGGAAAGCGGCTTCAACCTCGGCAACGGGCAACTCGACAATACCACCAACACGCTGTTCAACCGCCAGTCGTTCGTCGGCATTGGAAACAGGAAATACGGGTCGATCGACCTCGGGCGCCAGTACACGATTGCGCACGACATCATCAGCATTTACGACCCGTTCGGCTTTCACTACACGCCGATTCTTCCGTTGACCACGGCGTCGGACGGCACGCGCAACAACAACGCCATCAAGTACAAGAATGACTTTGGGCCGCTGCTGTTCGAGGTGGACAACTCGTTTGGCGGCGTGGCGGGCAATTTCGCCAGCGGCGCGACGCGCTCGGTCGGCATGAGCTATAGCGCGGGCCCGGCCAGCGTGGGCGGCGTGTACGGGCATCGCAGCATACTGACCGGCACGACCTATGTTCCCGACAGCTATTACATGGCCGGCGTTGCTTACGCGATCGGTCCGGTGCGGATATCGGGCGGCTTCATGTCGGAAGACCTGCAGAATCCGGCCGCACCGCACCAGGTGACGAACAACGCCTTCGGCGGTCTCTCCTGGACCATCTTGCCGAACCTGATCTTCGACGGCGGCTATTACCAGACGACCGTATCGACGGACAAGGCGAGCCGCCGCGGCATTTCGATCATTTCACTCGCCTATCTGCTCTCCAAGCGCACGACGCTCTACAGCGAAATCGATTACACGTCGTACAAGCACGCGGTCGTCAGCACGCTGAACCCGGCGGGCGTGCCGAGCCAGACCGCTGTGACGGTGGGTCTGGACGTGTTGTTCTAGCCGCACAGTTACCTAGCAAGACGCGCGTGATCGATGCACGCGCCGAACTACCCAGGAGCCAATCATGATCATCGACATCCACGGCCACTACACGACCGCGCCTAAAGCGCTGGAAAACTGGCGCAACCGGCAGATCGCAGCGATCGGTCAACCGTCGCGCGGCCCGAGCCCCTCCGAACTGCATATCGGTGACGACGAACTGCGCGAATCGATCGAGACCAACCAGCTACGGCTGATGCGCGAGCGCGGGCTCGATCTCACCGTGTTCAGCCCGCGCGCGAGCTTCATGGCGCATCACATCGGCGACTTCGAGGTGTCGAGCACCTGGGCCGCGATCTGCAACGAGTTGTGCTATCGCGTGAGCCAGTTGTTTCCGCAGCATTTCATTCCGGCCGCGATGTTGCCGCAGAGCCCCGGTGTGGATACTGCGACGTGCATTCCCGAATTCGTGAAATGCGTCGAGCAGTACGGCAACGTCGCGATCAACCTGAATCCGGATCCTTCCGGCGGACACTGGACGAGCCCGCCGCTATCCGATCGCTACTGGTATCCCATCTACGAGAAGATGGTCGAGTACGACATTCCGGGCATGATTCACGTGAGCACGAGCTGCAACGCGTGCTTTCACACCACCGGTGCGCATTACCTCAACGCGGATACGACGGCATTCATGCAATGCCTCACGTCGGACCTGTTTCACGACTTCCCCACGCTGCGCTTCGTGATTCCGCATGGCGGCGGTGCCGTGCCTTATCACTGGGGACGCTTTCGCGGCCTCGCGCAGGAAATGAAAAAACCGCCGCTGGAAGAACATCTGCTCAACAACGTGTTCTTCGACACCTGCGTCTATCACCAGCCCGGCATCGATTTGCTGACCGAAGTGATTCCCGTCGACAACATTCTGTTCGCGAGCGAGATGATTGGTGCGGTGCGCGGCATCGATCCCTATACGCAGCATTATTTCGACGACACGAAGCGCTATATCGAAGCCACCGACATGAACCCCGACCAGCGGTACAAGATTTACGAAGGCAACGCACGCCGTGTCTATCCGCGGCTGGACGCCGCGCTTACTGCGCAAGGACGTTGAACATGTACGAACTCGGAGTGGTATATCGCAACATCGCGCGTGCGGACAGCCGTGTCGCCGAGGCGCTGGGCGCGCTCGGCAGCGCCACCGTGCACGAGGCCATGGGCCGCACCGGCTTGCTCAAGCCTTATATGCGGCCGATTTACACCGGCGCGAGCGCGTCTGGCACCGCCGTCACCGTGCTCCTGCATCCCGGCGACAACTGGATGCTCCATGTAGTCGCCGAACAGATTCAGCCGGGCGACATCGTCGTGGCCGCGCTGACTGCCGATTGCACGGACGGTTATTTCGGCGATCTGCTCGCCACCAGTTTCAAGGCGCGGGGTGCGCGAGGACTGGTCATCGATGCGGGCGTGCGCGACGTCAGCGTGCTGGCCGACATGCGCTTTCCGGTATGGAGCAAGGCGATCTCGTCCAAAGGCACGATCAAGGCGACGCTGGGCTCGGTCAATGTGCCAGTGGTTTGCGCGGGCGCACTCGTCACGCCGGGCGATGTCGTCGTCGCGGATCACGACGGTGTGGTCGTGGTGCCGCATGCCATGGCGGCGAAAACGCTCGATAGCGCAAGCAAGCGTGAGGCGAACGAAGGTCAGAAACGCGCGCTGCTCGCCTCGGGTGTACTGGGACTCGACATGTACCAGATGCGCGAGCCGCTGAAAAAACTGGGGCTGCGTTACATAGACTGACCCGCACCGCCATCAGGCGCGCCAGTGTCGCCGTGACAAACAAAAAAAGGAAACAGCAACATGACTGGCCGACGCAAGTTTCTGAAAGAGGCGCTCGTTACGGGCAGGGCCGCGGTGCTGGCAAAGCCTGGTGCCAGCGCCGCGCAAACGGCCGCCGACAAGGCCCGGCCGTGGACCGGCCGAATGCGGCGCTGGTTGTGGCCGAGACCCAGGCGCCTTCGCTGGACGAAGCGCCGGCGGCCGACGCCGTGCACATCGGCAATCCGGGTTCGGATTTCATGGTGGTTTTGCTGCGCATCGCCGATATCGACTATGTCGCAGCGATGCCGGGATCGACCTTTCGCGGCATTCACGAATCGATCGTCAATTACGCGGGCGATACGCATCCGCAACTGATCGTGAGCACGCACGAGGAAGCGTCGGCGGCGATCGCGCATGGTTACGCTAAAGTCGCGGGCAAGCCCATGGCGTGTCTCGTCCATAGCACGGTCGGTCTGCAGCACGCTTCGGTGGCGATCTACAACGCCTGGTGCGATCGCGTGCCCATGATGGTCGAGGCCGGACGCGCGCTTTATATGCAGAAGGGCTGCTACGAATGCCACGGGATTTTCGGGCAAGGCAGCATCACGACGGGACCTGCGCTGGCGCCGCATCCAATTCCGCTTTCCGCCATGCAGGCTTATGTGCGCAATCCCAAACCAGATGCCGGTCTTCAGCGCAAAGATCCTCACCGACGACGACATTGCGCGCGTTCATGCGTACCTCGCGTCGGTGCCGCCGGGTCCGCCTGTCGACAGCATTGCGCTATTGAACAATGGCATGCCGCCGGCAAGCGCAACTGGCCACGACGCTCCAGCGGCACGCGCCCCACTACCGGATGAACGGGGCGCGTCGATCTATGCGGCGAATTGTGCTGGTGCCACGGACAGGGCGGCGAGGGCGGAGTCGGCCCGGCGCTGAATGGTATTTCCAGCCGCTTTCAGACAGCGGATATCGAGGTACGCATTCGCGAGCCGTCAGGCATCATGCCGAGATTGTTTCCCGCGCCGCTTAGTGCAGCCGATGTTCGGGACGTCGCACAGTTTGTGGAGTCGCTGAAAGGTTCCCAATAGCGCTTGCAGTGTCGCTGCTGTATGTTTTGCGCGCGCATGCAGCGACCTCGAACGGTCAGTACGACGCGTTGAACACTGGTAATTGTCAAGCCGTGTGCAGCGACGAAGCGGAAACCTGTTGTCGCGACGCGATCGCATTGGCACACCAGCACGATGCGAAATCTCTGGAATTGCGCGCGGCGTTGAACCTGGCCCGGCTTTGGCAGCGCGGGGGAAATCGCGGAGGCCCGGCAAGCGCTGTCCGAGGTCTACGGCGGATTTACGGAGGATTTCGACACCGCCGACTTGCGAGAGGCCAAGGAATTGCTTGAAGCCCTTGCGCCGATTTAAGCGGATGAAATGCGGTGCATTCTGGAAAAGCGCGCATGGTCATCGTGTCGCGATGAGCGCAAGCCCATGTTGCCGAAAAAGTGCGGGAAGGCCAGTCTCGCCCACAAGGTGCAATGCGCCGACAACCACCAGGTTATGGTTCGAACCTTTGGCTAGCTCGACGATCTGTGGAACCCAGTTGATATTGCGCTTCGTCAGAACATCATCAACCAGGACAGGCCAATCCTCCACGCGCGCTTGCAAGAGCATTTCGAAATACTGGATGTCGTTGTCGAGCCATGCGGAAATCATGCCAGCTACCTCAGCCAAGCCTACGTCATCCTGGCTCGCAATATGGCTGAGATATGAAATCTGCTCAGTCAATGGTATTCCAACTAGCATTCGCAACTGATCATTCAACTGCTCCAGGTAACGAATCTCTTTTCCCGCCTTCTCTGCGCGATCGCGGAGAACAGTATCGACACCGAACTCTGCGACGTACCTATTACGAGCGGACTCTGCGATCTGCAATGTCGTGCCAACCATAATCGGGCTCAGCGTCAACAGGTTTGCCTCCGGAAGACCTAGCCGAAGCCAGTGTTCGCGCACCCTGCGAAACAATTCCGTCGAAACGCTGCTGTCGAGCTGCTTGCCTGGCGGCATCATGAATAGCCGCGGATCTGGCTGCACCTTCTGGTCAGCTTCGAGGATCACGCACTTGGCTTCCGCGAAGGCGCGTTCTGCAATGTCTGGAAGTTGCAGTTGAGGAATATTCGACAGGTGGACCGAGCCGAGAACGTACGTGTTTGAGTCTTCGATTTGCCAGAGCATTTTTTTAGTCGTGTGTAAGAGACCAGGCACTAATGTGCCGATCACCCGCGCTGTCGGACTTGCGATTGGCTGCGCGGCAAGCCGCCCTACCCGGCGGCCGTGAGCCCATCGTACCTCACACATTGTGCCCCGAGATACCCTCGCGAAGGACGGATCTCGTGGTGATCTTCGGGCGCCGCGGAAAGTTGCGGGCTAGCCGTGATATTGCGGTTGATCCTGGCACAGCTTGTTTAATCGCGCCAATCCGGGTTTTCTTGCGTCAGCCGCGTGCGTAATCCAGACCTGGATAACGCGAAGTATGCCCACAGTCTCGTTGAGTGATCGAATGACTAACTCAGATGGAAGAGGAAGCGTTACGGTAACGGCGGGCCGAGACAGGGGCATTGCACGTGACGAGGGCGATCTCCAGCGTGACCATTGCGCCGAATTTTTCTCCCAAGCCGACGCAGAACACCGCTATCAAGATAACCTTCAAAGTGAGTTTCGTCTCAGGAATGGTCGTAACACGCGAGGTTCGGCATTAATAAAATTCCGTCCTAAGTGTTTATATAGCCATTCTCACTTTATTCGAAAACTTTACCCCTGTGAGCAAGAAATCCGCGTGCTCGGATTCGTCGAAGAGGCGCCGCATGATTGCCGAAAATCCGACGATGACACTTGCAGGAAGACGACCGTCATCACCCTTGCACGACAGCGAACCCAGGCCGTGCGCGTTGTGCATCCAGCCAACGGGCAAGCGAAGGCATCTGCGGCTGCACAGCGAGCAACGTGTGGAAGCGATCGTAGAGGCCGTACCATCTGTGCGCGGCCAGTGTAACGACGAGATCGGCGAGTGTGAAATGGTCCAACGCCAGGTAGTCGTGCGTTCGGAGGCGCTCGTCCGCAATACGGAGAAGGCGAGCCGATTCGGCAAACGACGCGCGAATCGCTCCATAGGCGCGTTGCGGTTCTGGCGTGCGCATCAGCCCGAGGAACGCGACGCGCAACGTCGCCCACAAGGCACCCAGCTGCCAGTCCATCCACCGTTCGACCTCCGAGCGCCCCGCTGCGCTCAACGGCAGAAGATGCTCTGCGCCGCGCGTCGCCACCAGGTAGCGCAATATCGTGTTCGACTCCCAGATCACCTCTCCGCCGTCGACGAGCGTCGGCACCAGGCCGTTCGGGTTGAGTGCCCGGTACGCCGGTGTATCGACGACGCCGAACTGCAATCCCGCGTCGATGCGCTGAAAATCAGCGCCTTCCGCGAGCCCAAGCTCGCCCAGGCACCACAGCACTTTCTGCACATTGATAGAGCTGCGTCTTCCGTAGAGCTGCATGCTGTCCTCCCCCAATTCTCGTTCAGTTAACCGTGCCCAGCAGGACGTTCAACATGCCCGCTGCAAAGAGAACGAGCAGCGGATTGATCCGTGACTTCGACATGAACACAGCCAGTGCCGCAAGCGCGAGAACCCAGATCGACCAGGTCGACGACGCCGCGCGCAATACCGTCAACGAGCTCGCCAGAATTAGTCCGGTCGCGACTGGCGCGAGCCCTGTTTGGGCACGCTGATGCCACGGATGGCGCTCATGCCGGTGCCACACGAGCGTGACTGCGAACGCAAGCACTGACGACGGCAGAAAGAGCGCGAGCGACGCAACGATCGCGCCGGCCCATCCGGCCTCTTTCCAGCCAATGAGCGTGGCCAGCAATGAGCCAGGACCGGGGGCTGCGCGCGAGATCGCGAACAGGTCGACGAACTCGCGCTGCGTCAACCACCCGTGAATTGCTACGGTCTGCTGGTTGATGTCTGCGATGACGCTTTGTCCGCCGCCGATGGACAGCAGCGATAGCGGTGCGAACACCGCGATCAGTTGTAGATAAATGTTGTCACGCATCCGGCCCAGTCCTTCGCGAAAGCAGTACGCCGGCCGTGCCTGCGACGACCGCAACAGGCACGAGCGACCAGCGCAGCACACCGACCGCTACGAACACTGCGACGATCACCACGAGCGGCCAACGCCCCACACCCTTGGTAGCCCGCGCCGCCCGCAAACCGACCGACGCCGTCATGCCGACCGCGGCTGCCGCGACCCCCTCGAGAAACGCGTGGACTGCCGCGCCCTCTATCCACGCGCTGAACGCACTCATGATCAGCACGATCACGATCATCGGAGGGGCGAGCAGCGCGACAACCGCAACGATACTGCCCGGCAAACCACGCATCCGGAACCCAACATACACGGAAAGGTTCACCACGTTCGAGCCGGGCAGGATCTGCCCAAGTGTCATCGCGCTGAGGAACTCCCCTTCGCCGAGCCAGCCGCGCTGCGTCACCACCTCGCGGTAAAGCCATGCGGACAGCCCGCCGCCGAAGCTCGTCAGCCCGACACGGGCAAACAGCGCGGCAATGTCCACGCAAGAGACGTGTTGCACCGGGCGACTGGTCTCCGTATTCATGTGGACTCCGATAAGCGTTCTTCGAGCGGCGTGCCGACGCTCAATGGCGGTCCTCGGCGAGCTGGTGTTCCGTCAATTGCTCCTGTGTCTCCTGGAACGCCTTGGGAGGCTGCCGACGACTCCAGATAGACGCGCCAACGCTTATACACGCGCACAGCAGCAGGCCCGCGGAGATCGGGCTGCGCACGAACACGGTCGGATCCCCGTTCGAGATGGTCAGCGCCTGGCGGAACGATTGCTCGAGCGTGTGGCCCAGAATCAACCCGAACAACAACGGGGCTTTCGGAATATCGAGCTTGCGGAACGCGTAACCAAGCACACCAAAGCCGAGCGCCATGTACAGGTCGAAGACGTCACTGTTGAACGAGTACACACCGGCGGATGCGATCACGAGAATCAGGCTCAGCAGCACGCCCGGCGGCACGTACAGGATGCGCGACAGAATGCCGACGAGCGGCAGGTTCAGCAGCAGCAGCATGATATTGCCGATGTACATGCTCGCGATCAGCCCCCACACGAGGTCTGGCTGCGTATGAAACAGCAGCGGTCCAGGCTGAATGCCGTACATGATGAACGCGCCCATGATCACTGCGGTCGAGCCGGAGCCCGGCACACCCAGCGCCAGCAAATGGACGAACGCGCCGCAGGTGTCCGCATTCGTTGCCGCCTCGGGTCCGGCTACGCCTTCGATTGCGCCGTGACCGAATTCCTCTGGGTGTTTGGAAATTTTCTTTTCCAGCACGTACGAGAGCATCGACGCGAGCGTGCCGCCGAGACCCGGCGCGGCACCGCACAGGAAGCCGACAAACGTTCCACGCAGTGCTGCTGGACGCGCCCGGCGCCACTCATCGCGCGAGAACCACAGCTTGCCTTCGACACGCACGGTGTGCAGCGTCCCGCCGAGTGTCCCTTCGACC
The DNA here is from genome assembly GCF_038900775.1 of Paraburkholderia sp. JHI869. Classification (NCBI taxonomy): domain Bacteria; kingdom Pseudomonadati; phylum Pseudomonadota; class Betaproteobacteria; order Burkholderiales; family Burkholderiaceae; genus Paraburkholderia; species Paraburkholderia sp. JHI869. The sequence continues at coordinate 44,704 of NZ_JAYMSC010000042.1, read as the reverse complement.
ATGCGGCCCACTTCGGAGATCGCGAACAGGCCGACGACCACGACGAGAAAGTTGACGCGGTCCTGCAGTTCGGTGAAGCCGAGTGTGAAGCGCGGCACGCCGCTTTGCAGATCTATCCCGACCGTGGCAAGTCCAAGACCGAGGAACACCGAGATCATGCCCTTCGCAAGCGACTCGCCAGTGAGTGCACTGGCGGTCGAGAGCGCGAAGCAGATCAGCGCGAAGTATTCAGTCGGACCGAAATGCAGCGCGACGGCCGCGAGTGGCACCGCCACGAACGACAGCAACGTCACACCGATCATGCCGGCGATGAACGAGCTGGTGGCGGCGATCGCAAGCGTGGCGGCCGCACGACCTTTTCGCGCCAGTGGATAACCGTCGAGCACTGTCATCACCGCCGCAGCGTCGCCAGGCGTATTGAGCAGGATCGCCGTCACCGCACCGCCATACATGCAGCCGTAGTAAATCCCGGTCAGCATCATCAATGCTGAAGTGGGGTCCATGCCGAACGTCACCGGAATGAGCAGCGCGATGCCGGCCGACGGTCCAATTCCGGGCAAGTGGCTGATCATCGTACCGATGAATACACCAATGAGCGTATAGAGCAGATGGGTCGGCGTTGCGGCGATCGACAACCCATGCAGAATGCCTTGCAGACTTTCCATCATGCGGGCCTCAGAATGGCAGCAAACCCGTCGGCATCGGAACGCCGAGAAGCTTGGAGAAGACAAGGTCAAACGCCAACGCCACACCAAAGGCCACGATCACATTCATAAGGTGACGCTTGCGGTTGAAGTAGCTGAGCAGACCGAGAAGGAACACGCTCGTCGAGATCAGATAGCCGACCGGTTCGAAACACGTGTAATAGATGATGGCCCACACGATCATCCCGAGCAGCACTATCGGCTGAATCCTGGGCGCCGGTTCAACGTGCGCGGCAGCCTTGCGCGCCTCGGTGTTGGGACGCGTCTTGCGCTTGCTGCGCGTTTCGAGCAGCAACAGCAATGCCGACGCGATCAGTCCCACGCCGACGAGCGCGGGGAAAGCCTTCGGGCCGAGCGGATCGCTCAATCTGACTTCCGGTAGCTGCATGTTGAGCACCAGATAGCCCGCCGCCAAGGCGATCACGCAGACAGCGAGGCCTACGTCGCCCTTCATAGATTTCATGTCTCCTCCAGTTCTGCGACCGCACAGCGCGCTGCGAGAATGCTCGCGTGGTGCTGTCGGTCCGAAGAGGTTATCGGTTCCCGGCGCAGTCCGGCAGAATGCACACAAAGGAAAGCCGCGCGACGCGCGGTGCGGGTGCCGCAGACGAACCCACCCATCATGGCGTGGTTCGTCTGCGGCGCGGTCCGACTTACTTCTCGTTGTAGCGGCCGGGCTTCACCACCTCGGCGATCGTGCCGTCCGGTGCACGGAACTTCAGCGCGCCTTCGCCCTTGGCCGAGAGAATCTCGCCGCCGTACTGGCGAATTTTTTCGGCTGCCACTTCCTGGTCGTCGACCGTCACGCCCCAGTGATGCAGACGCGGGCCGGGACCGGCCAGTTGCGCCTCGTGAGAGTCTTCACTGTCGTACTTCATGAGTGTGAAATCGATATGGCCGTCGGTCATGTGACGGGAGATGTGCTGACGATTACGACCCGTCTTGACTTCCGTGAAGCCGAACACCTCTGTGTAGAAGCGGGTGGCCTCGTCGAGGTCAAGGACTTTGACGGCGAGGTGAACGATGCGGGACATATGATTCTCCATGTCGATATTTACAGCGATGAAAAGATAAAACCAAAATCGGCGGCAGCCGGGGCCGGTTGCCCGACCGGCCAGCAAACCGGCCAATCCATTCTCAAGCGACTAGTTCCGTGCGAGACCCAACTCGCCCATGAGCGGGCCGAGGCGTCCGGCTTCATCGGCGAGAAATTGCCTGGTCTGCGCGCTGTTGCGATACGCAGCCGTCCATTCGTTGCGTTTGACCGCCTCGGCCCATTCGGGTGAAGAAGTCGCCTTCTGCAACACGTTGTCCCACCACGCGATCTCGTCGGCACTCATGCCCTTCGGCCCGACCAGCACACGCCAGGTGGTGAAGTCCACGTCCAGACCCTGTTCCTTCCAGGTCGGCACGTCGGCCAGCGCGCCGCCATCGCGCTCGCCGCCAGCTACCGCGATCATGCGCGTGCGGCCGGACTGGCTCGGTCCGATTACCGTACCGGCTGGTGTCGCCGTCACGGTCACGTGACCGCCCATCAGCGAGGTCACCGCTTCGCCGCCCGAATCGAAGAACACGATCTTCAACTTTTTTGGATCCTGGCCGGCCGCCTTGACCACGAGCGCTGCGGCATCGTGGCTCTGTCCGCCGGGCGAACTCGATACACCGATCGTCACGCTTTGAGGGTTCTGCTTGAGCATCGCGATCAGATCCTTGCCGGACCTGATTGGCGACGATGCGGGCACCGAGAACACGACCTGCTCAGTCACGAACATGCCTAGCGGCGTCACGTCGCCGATGCCGACTTTCGACAAACCGGTGATCTGGTTGGTGACAAGCGGCAACGCCTGAACGCTGACGTAGTGACCGTCGCCGTGGTGGTTGTTGATGTATGCAAGTCCAACGGTGCCGCTGCCACCCGGGCGGTTCAGCACCGTAATCGGCTTGCTCGAGAGCTTTTCCTGCACGATTGCGTTCTGCAGCGTGCGCGCCACGAGATCGAGGCCGCCGCCCGCCGCACTCGGCACCACGATCTCGATCGGCCGGTGCGGCTCCCAGGCGTCGGCCGCGAGGGCCGGAAACGCTTGTGCGCCGAGCAACGCTGTGCACATTGCGAGTACAGCGCGAGATGAAGTCAGCCTCTTTGTCATCGATCGTCTCCAGTTATGTGTTGTATTGCGTACTGCGAGAGGTATTGCGCGAGACCCTAGAAACTAAATCCGTCAAAGGTGCTGACGGCAAACAACTGCTCAATCGGTACCGCGCCTGTGATCAGCCCATCGTCGGTTGCGTAGCGCTGCAGCGTGTCGATGTCGTTCCGGTTGCCGGCAATGCCGTAGCGCCAGTAATCGTCACCCATCACTGCCTTCACACGCTCCACTTCTGACACGATCCAGGGATGCATCACCCGCAGCGTGTCGGTGATGACGATCTCCTGCATCGCGATCTCATGAGCCTTGCGAAACGCCTGATAAACGTTGACGGGCAACCATGGGTGCTTCTCGACCAGCGAGCGGCGAATGCCGACCATGTGCATCGGCGGGAAAAGACCCGTCTTGCGAACCCACTCTTCTTCCGCCGAACGGAAATCGGGAAAAAGGCGTTGCACCTTCGCATTGCGGCCGAAGCACGATGGCGGGCGCGGCGCGATCACCGCGTCGATGTCGCCCGCGTCGAGTAGCGCGGCCAGCGTCTGGTCAGGGCCAATCGGATCGACGCTCAACTCGGGCGGCAATTTCACCGGCATGCGAGCCAGGCGCCCGGTCTGTTCGAGGCCGCCTACCACCCACGTGACATCACGCCGGTCGAAGCCGTATTCATCGGCAAGCATGCCTCGCACCCAGATGCCGGCGGTCTGCTGAAAATCGGGCACGCCGATGCGATGCCCCTTGAGCGCTTCGGGCGAATCGATGCCGCGGTCGCTGCGCACATAGATTGCCGAATGACGGAACGAACGCGACAGGAACACCGGTATGCCGATATAGCGGCTCTGGCTACGCGCCGTCGTGAGGATGTGCGTACCGAGCGACAGCTCCGAAATGTCGAATTCCTCGTGACGAAACGCGCGCTGAAAAAGCGCTTCCGCCGGGCCGTCGATGAAGTTGATCCGGCAGCCCTCGATCCGTACGCGGCCGTCAAGCAACGCGCGGCTGCGATCAGTGTTTTGGCATGCTAACGATAGCTCAAGCATAGGAAATTAAAAGTAGCGATCCTGGTGCGTTGACATGCCCAATAAGTAGACCGGACATGGTTCGTGTTTCTATTTTGTACTGCGAAATAACCAACCGGGTCCGTGCTCCATGCCTGGACCTTCCACCGGCTCACCATGAGATCCGAACGGCGGAACTCACGGTGAACCGCTAGGCGACCTCATCGACAGCTTCGTCGCCGCCTTCGGCGTTTTTCGTCATGCCGTCGAGCGAAACAAGCATGCGTTCCTTGCCCCTCGAAACGTGTCCGAAGCTCGTGCGGTAACTCAGTTCGGCGTCCTTTTCCTTCAGCGCGACCACGATCTCGCGGTGCTCCGCGTTCGACTCCAGCAACGCGCCGCGCTGCACCAGCCCGTGAACGCGAAATAGGTGAAATTCCTTAACGAAACCACGGTACAGCCTGATCAATCGCGAGTTGCCGGTCGAGCGAACGATGTAGTCATGGAATTCGAGGTTGAGCGGATCGAAGCGTGCGAAGTCGCCCTTCTCGGCCGCGTCCTGCATGTCATCGACGTAACGCTCCAGCTGACCGGCCATCTCTTGCGTCAGCATCGGCGCGAGCAGCGACGCCGACAACGCGGTGAGACCAGTACGAAGGTCGTAGACCTCGATGGCGTCATCGCGCGTCACGCGCTTGATGAATACGCCGCGATTCGGAATGAGATAGACGAGCCCGAGTTCCGCAAGCGCACGGCAAGCTTCGCGCACGGGTCCACGACTCACGGCGAGCTTGTCCGCGACAGCTTTTTCGTTCAGACGTTGCCCTGGTGCGAGTTCGCCACTCAGGATCATCCGTTCGATTTCGCGCTGCACGACGCCGGTGAGCGTATGCGCCCGAAACTCAGCAACGGTGACGGAAGGGGAATTCAGTTCAGTGTCCATGTGCAAATTCTAATTGCCGAATGAAAACTGTCAACACTTTTCATTTAACCGTAGGGTCTTCCCCAGGCGATGTGGCGCGTCGTCGACTCACCAGACCTGAGCGCCCAATGACCAAAACGTGCCCACCAGCGCGAGATGGGATGTTGGCTGACTCGTCGCGCCGACGCCCGACGCCCGACGACCGAAGTAGCGGATGGTGTTGCCGCTCTGCAATCGCTCCGGCGCGCTATCGGTCAATCCAGGCGCCTGCTGGTACGCGACGACCGCGTCGATCGTCGTCTTGCCACGGCGACTGTCGATGCTGCCGTTGATCTGTACCGGTTTCCCTCTTTTGGCGCGGGCGGGGGTCCATTCGCGCTCCCGGTACTCCTCGATGATCCTTTTCGGCCAGTCCTTTGGTAACCAGGGCGCCCAGGCGCACAAATGAGATGGATCAAAGCTCATGTTTCCTTGTCGGCTGCGAACTTCAGTCGACATCACCGCTTGCGGCCAAGCGTGCTCCTGACGTTGTGCCTGCTGCCAGCGCATATCTCCCGCACGTCTCAACGTGGGCAATTTCTTAGCTCCTCGAACCAGGAAAGCTGCGGCGTTTCCCTGTTAAAAAGCCCCGCATTACCGCCCCATCACATCACACCACAGGCCGCCCGGACGAAAAAGAAAAATGTTGACAGTTAGCGTATCGCATTTTACATTGCCGCATCGAGACCGAAGGCCGCTGTTCGGTCTCAGCTACGCCCGCCCTGCCGCGCTAGTTTGCGCAGCAAACACGCTGCAATTTAATACGTAGTACGAATTAATAGATTTGGAGCACCTGATTTGCAGTGACAAATGACACGAATCATCGATGCCGATTCCGGATCGCTCTGATTCGACTTAATAACATTGGAGACAGCATGCAACCTTTCTTGCGGATGGGATTTTTTGCCGTTGTAGCGGCTTGCACCTTGTCTGGAGTCGCGAAGGCGGAGGGGCAATCGCATTACAAACTTGTGAAGACCATCGACCTACCTGGCAAAGGCGGTCACGGCGATTGGGTCGTATATGATCCAACCGTCAATGAGGTTTGGTTGGCACAGGCGCCTAACCATTCCGTGGTAGTTATTGACGCAGACGATCTCAAAGTAAAAGCCACTATCGGCGGCATAGAAGACGGTAACGGCATTGCCTTGAACGACCGCTACGCGTTTGTCGCTGACGCAACAGCAAACAAGCTGGTGGTGATCGACAAGCGGTCCTACAAACAAGTGGGACGCGTCGACACCGGCGGGAAAGGCTCCGACGGCGTGAGCATCGACACTCATGCGGGTCGCGTCTATGTGGGAAACGATGACAGTAATACCGAGTCTGTATTCATGGATCGGCCGCCCTTCAAGAAAATCGGCGACATCGCCCTGACGCCCAATCCAGCGAAACATGGGCCCGACGTCAATCTGTATGTGCCAACTCTCGCACGTGTCTACCAACCCGTTGACAACGTCGTCGATGTGATCGATCCGAAGACGCAAAAAGTGGTAGCCGTCTGGGACTTCAACCTCAAGAAAGAAGCCAAACCGATGGTCTACGACAGCCAGGGCAAACATCTCATCATCGGAAGCCGCGACAAGAAGATTCTCGTTGCTGATCCCGACGGAAAGCTTGTCTCAAGCATCCCGTTTGATGGCGGCAACATCGACCAGATCGCAATAGATGTAAACGCACGGCGCATTTTTCTGGGGGACAAATCCGGCCAACTCGAAGTGATCGACCTCGACACGAACCAGGTCGTGGATCACCTGCCCGCGGAAAAGGACACGCATACCTTGACAGTGGATCCTCGCACGCACCGGATCTTCGTCTATCTGGACTCGAGCAACAAGGTTGCCGTTTTCGAGCCGGTATAGTTTTCGATATGAAAATTAGTAATCCAAAATATATATAGGAGACACCATGGACCGCCAGAAAATTTTGGCAGGTATAGCGGCGATTGTACCGACGCTAACGCTTGTGCCGTGCGCTCATGCACAAAGCACCGTCACGCTGTACGGCGAGCTCGACGATGCGCTAACCTACTACAACAGGGTCGGAAATCATTCGCTCATTGAATTGCAAGGGGCAAATCTGACTTCCAACAAGTGGGGGATGCTGGGCAAGGAGGACCTCGGCGGCGGCTTGAAGGCGATCTTCAAACTGGAAAGCGGATTCAACATCAACACGGGTAAATCGAGCCAGGGTGGGCGGTTGTTCGGAAAGGCCGCGTGGGTCGGGTTGGCCAGCGACAGCCTCGGGACCCTGACGATGGGCCGGCAGCTGGATACGACCGTCGACCTTGTTCAGCCGCTGACCGCTGACAACTACGGCCCGGCATTTACAACGCCGGGCGACGCAGACAACAACGACAATTCATTTCGTCTCCAGAACGCAATCAAGTATGCCAGCCCGACCTATCGCGGCCTCCAGTTTGAGTTGATGTATGGACTAGGTGGAGTAGCTGGCGATTTCACGTCGCAAGGTTCATCGTCCGCATCCGTGGCCTATACGAACGGGGGCTTTGGCGTCGCAGCGGGTTATGTCTATGCACGCAATGATGGACCTGGCGGCGTGGGCACAGCTGACCAGACTCAGAACAGCTCCGTAACGCCACTTTTCGGCGACACGCCGTTTGTCGGTTCGCGGATGATCGTCCACGTCGCAACGCAGTACGAGTTTGGCGAATTTACTGCCAACGTTCGTTATAGCAATGCTCAGTGGAAACCGTACGTGACCCACGCGGCATTCAATCGAACACAGACTTTCAATACGGCGGCCACCTCGCTGGCCTACCAGATGACCCCGGCACTCCAGATGATAGCTGGGTATACATACACGAAATCGAGTGGCGGCTCCTCGGCGACCTATAACAACGTCGCGTTGAGTGCCGAGTATTCCTTGTCAAAGCGCACCATGCTGTATGCGATCGGCGCGTATTCGCATGCCCACGGCACCACTTTTAGTGAAGACGGCGACAGCCTTGTCGCCGCTGGCGGTACGGTTGGTGACCTCGAATCAAGTTCGAATACACCGAACCAGATTGTGCTTATGTTAGGGTACACAACGAAGTTTTGAAGGGGGTGTAGCAGGTCAATTTTCGACGCCTTTGCACCTGATACATAACTGGCCAATGCTACGTGCCCGCCTGGACACGTAGCGTCCAGCGAGAGAACGAATATCTGCATCGTCGGCTCCCAGGCGGACGTACGACGAAGCGGTACAGCAGGAATTGGTGCGTGACCGTACCCCTCTCACATCAGAGAACTTGGCGAGCATGCAGACCAAGCCCGGTTTCCACTGCCAGGGCAATCGCCGTAAGCCGCTGAGATGCGAAGATCACCCCGAGAAAAGTAAAGTGTTGACATTTTCCACGTGTGCTCATAAACTCCGGCTATGGATATCGAAAACCCTTCGAGCACTGTCTCTCTCGCCGACTTCCGGGCACACACGCTGACAGGCGTTGTTCAGCACGAGATCGAGCGAATGATTTTGAGCGGCGAGCTAAAGCCGGGCCAGCGGCTCAACGAAAAGGCCGTCGCCGACAAGCTTGGTGTAAGTCGAGGTCCCGTGCGTGAAGCATGTCGGACCTTGGCCGAACTCGGGCTCGTCTATTTGATTCCGCAGCGCGGCGTGTTTATCCAGCGTGTGACGCGCGACGACGCAGTTGAGGTTTATGACCTGCGCGCGGGACTTACCGCGTTGTCTGCCTCCCTTCTCGCTCCGCTTTTGACGGCGTCGATGGAAAAGCAACTCGACGGTTATGTCGATGAGATGCACGAGGCCGCTGAGAAGGGCGACTTCGCCCGGTTCGATCACGTGAACCAGGAATTTCACGATTTCATCGTTCGCTCGACGGGCAATTCCCGTCTTCTCAAGGTTTATCGTGCGTTCGTGAAAGAGTTCCATCTCTTCCGCGTGCATGGACTTGTTCAGAGCGGCGCATTGCTGGAGTCCAACGAAGAGCACCGGCAAATCGTGAATGCCCTGAAGTCGCGCAACGTCGACCTGAGCTATGAGACGAGCTTCAACCATGTGTCCAAGGGTAAGGAGCGAATGCTGCAGGCACTTGATCGTATGGCCAAGACGGGCAGCGAGGCAGACGAGCGCAAGGTCGGAGCCGACGTAGATTAATCCTATCGATCGACGAATATGACGACGGGTGCGAATCACGTACCCCTTTGATCTAACTGCGCTACACGGCCGTCCGATCACAATCAGATAATTTCGCAGTCCAAATCAATCATCGGGATAAGCACGAGCGCTTGCTTCGTGCTCGAGTCACCATGTGAGTCTCGGCGCAACGCGCCCTGCTTGAATAAGCGTTAGCTTGTCCGATTCCCGATCGGCTCCGAGCCTTGGACGGCCCTCTCCCTGACTGCCGCGCCCGGTTGTTCGCGGCGGGACGCGAGTGACAAGCCTTGTGCTAACCATCAACACTTTGCGAATACAGGATTTGCCTTGCACGAGTATCCGGCTTTTGAAGGATCCAGCAGAAGGCACCGGGCAGCGTGCAACCGTCCTGTCATGCGCGATGCCCTGCAGATAACGCTGCTCCAGCGCTCGCAGAGTCAGCGACCATGAGTTTCTGCGCAATCGACTTCGGCACCTCGAATTCCGCCGTCGCCGTCGCGACGAGCACCGGCATGCGCCTCGCCAACGTTGAGGACGGCCACACGACGCTGCCGACCGCCGTGTTTTTCAACGTCGATGACCAATCGCGGGCATATGGCCGCCGCGCCATATCGGCCTACGTCGATGGCTTCGACGGCAGGCTGATGCGCTCGATCAAGAGCATCCTTGGCTCCCCGCTTGCCGAAGCACGCACGGACACCGGCAACGGCTCGGCGGTCAGCTACCTCGACGTGGTCGCACTATTCCTGTCCTATCTGAAGCGTCATGCGGAACGCGAAGCAGATCGCCCGCTCGGGCACGCAGTGCTCGGTCGGCCGGTGTTCTTCGTGGACGACAATCCGCGCGCCGATGCACTCGCGCAACGGCAACTCGAAGAGGCAGCGCGGTCGGTCGGCTTCGACGACATCCATTTCCAGTACGAGCCAATCGCCGCCGCGTTCGATTACGAGTCGCGCCTCAACGCAGAAGCACTGGTTCTTGTTGCCGACATTGGTGGGGGGACGTCGGATTTCTCGCTGGTGCGCGTGGGTCCGGAGCGGTTGATGCGACTCGAACGCAAGGACGACGTACTCGCCCATCACGGCGTACACGTGGCCGGCACTGACTTCGACCGGCGCATCGAACTCGCCTCGATATTCCCTGAGTTCGGCTATCGCACCGTCGATACCGAGGGCCGCGAAATCCCGAACCGGATCTATTACGACCTCGCGACGTGGCACCTGATCAACACGACCTACACGCCGAGGCGCACCGCGGAACTCAAGCTGTTGCGTCATCTTTACCGTGACGAAAGGCACCACGCCCGACTGATGCGAGTGGTGACTCACCGTCTCGGCCATCTGCTCGCGGCGCGGGCCGAGACAGCCAAGATTGCAGTGGCCAACGGCGGGGAAACTGTCATCGAACTGGATCGCGTAGAGCCGGAACTCGAATTTCCCTTCGACGACACTGATCTGATCGAGGCGGGGTCTGGCGAGCGTGATCAGATCGTCGCGGCCGCGCGCGAAACGGCCCGTCTTGCGGGCGTCACGCCCAGCGACGTCACCGCCGTATTCTTCACCGGTGGCTCCACGGGCCTGTCGTTCCTGACCGATGCCATTGCCACGCAGTTTCCCGGAGCGCAGCGAGTGTTCGGGGACCGGTTGGCCAGCGTGGCCACCGGTCTCGGCATCCATGCTCAGCGGCTTTTCGCTCCGGCACAGCTTGAGAAGCGTTGAACGCTGATCGTGCGGCTCCGGTACAAGTTGGCGGATTGGCGGAATTGGGCGAATTAGAACGGCTGCTCATTTTCCGCTAGGTCTCGTCGACGCGCCACGGCGCGCCCAAGCGCGTCTCGAAACGGCTCCAACGGCGCCAGCCGATTTGGGCCCGCACCACCATTCCTGTATCCTTCCCACATTTACGCGCGCGGCCAGCCCGCGGCGCATTCATTGATCCTAGCCCTCTTCCGCTGAACCCATGCCAGGAATTCGCAACTCAGGCGACCAGCCGCTGTATGAAATCGTTCGCGCAGGCATTCTCGAGCAGCTACGCACCGGCAAATGGGCGGCCGGCGAGAAAATCCCCACAGAGCCACAGTTGGCCGAGGCGTTCGGTGTTGGCATAGGCACCATCAGGCGGGCGGTAGAGGAACTGGTGGCTGAGCGCCTGCTGATCCGCCGCGCGGGACGCGGCACGATCGTCGCGAAGTTCGCAGACGAACACGCGTTCGATCAGTATTTCAACTTCGTCGATCGCGACGGCAACCCCGTGCACGTCACCGCCCAGCTACTGCACTTCGGCAAGGAGCGCGCAACGCCCGCGCTCGCGGCGGTCCTGAATCTCGAACGAGGCGCGCGCCTCGCGAGCGTTCAGAACCTGCGCCTGCGCGACAGTGTGCCTGTGATGCTCGATCATCTGTGGATGCCGCTGGACGTCTTCCCCAGCCTCAGCGCTGAGACTTTCGCCGCGCGCCGCGGATCTATCTACGGCTTCTATCAGGAAAACTTCGGCATTTCGGTCGTGCGCGTCGTCGAAGACCTGGGCGGTGCGATCGCCGACGAGTCAATTGCGCTCGCGCTCCACGTTCCGGTCGGCACACCCGTGTTGCGCATCGAGCGCACCGCCTACACGTTCAAGGACAAGCCGGTCGAGTACCGCGTGCGCTTCGTCGAATCGAGCCAGTGCGTCTATCGCAACACACGTGGATTGCAGGACTAGCCAGCACCGCACGAGCATCGCGATGCCTGACAGCTTTACGCAGCCGTCGTCCAAGTGACACCGGCTGGCCTACGATCTGCTCAATATCGAAGGGACTCGATTAGCGCCGCGGGCGCCTGCGATTTTGGCGGCGGCTCCCATCCTCCACCCATGGCGCACCCGACGGCAGAATTAGGCGCTTATCACGACGCGTCCAGCTGCGGGGCAAGTCCGCCCGGTGCGTGCTCCGTGCTGGCCGCCTCAGGCTCGCCGAGGTACGGACGGTCCGGACGAATCCAGTTCGCGGCAATCGGCCCGAGCGCGAGGAAGAACATCGAAAGCGCGAACACTGGCTGCCACGAATGCGTCGCATCGACGAGCCAGCCGACGAGCGGCGGCGACACCGACGCCGCGATACCGAGCCCCGTATTCATGATGCTGCTGGACGTCGCCGCGTGATTCGGCGCAAGGTCCATCGCCACGGCCCACAGTGGCGCCGTCACAAGTTCGGACAGAAATAGCGCGGCGGCGAGAGAAAGGCCAGCTGCCGTCACCGATGGATGAAGGAACATTGGCACGAAGAACACGATTGGTGCGAGAAAGCCGACCGTGATCATTGTCTGCCGCGAGCGCCGGATATCGCCGGTGCGTTTGAGCAGCAAATCGCTCAGCGTACCGCCTAGCGTCGTGCCAACCACTCCACTCAGAAAAATGCCGGAACTGAAGATCGCGGAATGGCGGATATTCAGATGATAGGACTGCTCGAAAAACGACGGCATCCAGTTCAGGAAGAACCACAGGATCCAGCCGTGGCAAAAACTCACGATCGTCGCGGGCCAAAGCGCGTGCAATAGCGGTTTCCAGCGCATCGGCACCCGCGCTTTGCCAACATCCGCTGGCAGCCGTGCGATTTCCGCAGCCGTGATAGCGGGATGGTCGGCAGGATTATCACGGTAATACCAGATCCAGAGCACGACCCACGCGAGACTCGCAACACCGAGAATCACGAATGCCGCATGCCATGAAAACGCGCCGATGAGGGCAGCGACGAGAATGGGCGTGGAGGCGTTTCCCAGACGCGCACATGCATGCGTGACCCCTTGTGCGAAACCACGTTGATCAGGCTTCATCCACGCCGTGAGCGCGCGTGCCGAGGCTGGCACGATCGGGCTTTCGCCGATGCCGACGACGAAGCGTGCCAGCAGCAGCGTGAAAAAGCCGCCGGCGAAACCCGTGAGCAACGTACCGACGCCCCAGAGCACGCCGCAGATTGCGAGCATTTTGCGCGCCCCGAGCCGGTCTCCAATGAAGCCGCCAGGGATCATCGCGACCGCGTACGTCAGCGCAAACGCGGAAAACACGAACCCGAGCTGGACGTTGCTCAGTTGCAGATCGCGCCGGATCACCAGTGCCGCGGTGGAAATATTGGTGCGGTCCACGTACATCAGGAACGACATGATGCACAGCACGAACAATACGCCGTTCGTGGCGCTCAACCGTCTCGTGGAACGAGTGGATGCCATCGTCTGTCTCCTGTCGGTGGGACTTGGCGCCTGAACGCCTCGCCCCACCTATCCAAAGCCCGCACGCCCTTTCTTGAGGACGCGTCGTTGTGGCTACGTGCTGACTATGGTGCCATTGTGACGCGAGCCAGCACGCCGGAAACCGCTGCTATTCGAGCACTTCGCCATGCACTCCGGCCGCGAGCGTGCCCTTCTCCCAGCGCTTCATCGGCACGACCTCCGCGACGGGACCGTTCGGCGATCGGAACTTGACCGGCAAATGCCCAGGCTCGGTAAGAATCTGGCCGCCGTTGGCCTTGATCTGCTCGATAAAGGCGTCGAGATCCTCTACTTCCATGCCGATATGATGAATGCAAGGCGCCGGGCCCGCGAAATCCGCTTCGTCCGAATTCGACGACTCGTAATGGATCAGGGTCAGGTCCATGTAGCCGTCGCTCAGGTGATGAGAGATGTGATCGCCGTTCACGCCCTTGCGGCGCACGGTATTGACGTGCTTATAGCCAAACACGTTCTCATAGAACGCACGCTCCTTCTCGACGTCCTCGACCTTGAAGGCGATGTGCTTGATGAAATTCGGCATCGATATCTCCTGTGGGTGGCGCGCAGGCTAGGTCCCGCGATGAGGCCAGTCTAGAACTGCGATCTATCCATGTCAATCGAATCATTCGAATGATTCGATTGACATGGATAGAGACAACCCCAGATGCCACTGACCACCGACACGCCCAGAGCGCGCGAATCCCGAGTGCCCGCAAGCATCGCCGGAACAGGCTGCGCGGCGCACTGAATCCAGCAGCGCCGGCTCGGCAGCGCAACACACGGTGAGGTATGTTGGTGCCGCGCATGCTATCTGTCATCGATTCGTATGGCGAGTGAGCCGCGTAGAGGTCCGCCGAAGTTGGCGTGGGCCCTAGTCGGCCCGGGCTCCGATTTTTCACACGCACGGGACTCAGCGCCCGCCCTCTCGCCCGTCCTGTGTTAACGAGCCTTAGAACCAGTTCCGACAAATCGTCGGCCGACGCGAGTCCCGCACGCCGGATCCGTTCGACCAGCGCGGCCCCGACGAATCCACCGGTACCGGTCACCAGCACGCTCATGCCCCGTTCCCTCGTTCGGCACGGCTCGGCGCTCGCACCACCCGCTGATCGATCGCGCCGAATGGCGCGCGGCCCGCCTCATCTCGCGCTGCCATTCTCACCCGGTCGCCAAAGCGCATGAAGCCCGTGCGAGCCTCTCCCGCGTCGATCATTTCGATCACCCGCCGCTCGGCAATGCACGCCGAGCCCGCGCCGCGATCCGCGTTCGACACCGTGCCTGACCCGAGGATCGAACCCGCCGCGAGACTACGTGTACGCGCGGCGTGGGCGATGAGTTCGCCAAAGCCGAAATTCATCTCGCGGCCATGCGGCTGGCCAAAGTGCTTGCCATTCCACTCGATCTGCAGGCTCAGATGCACGCGGCCATCGCGCCAGTCGTGGCCAAGTTCATCGGGCGTGATGGCGACCGGTGCAAACGCCGTGGAAGGTTTTGCCTGCAGAAACCCGAAGCCTGTGTTCATCTCGCGCGGTCCGAACGCACGCAGACTCCAGTCGTTGATCTGCACGAGCAAGCGGATATGCTTCATCGCGTCCGCTGCCGCTACGCCCATCGGCACGCGATCCACCACCACGCCGAATTCGCCTTCGAAATCGATGCCATCGGCCTCGTCAGGCAGCGGCACATCGGACGAGGGTCCGAGGAAATCGTCGCTGGCGCCCTGATACATCACCGGCACCGTATCGAACTCGGGAATCGGCGGCGTGTTGAACGCCTGCTCCATCAACCGGCCATGATTGAGAAAGGCCGAACCGTCGCACCATTGCGGGCTGCGCGGCAGCGGCGCGGCGCACACGCCTGGATCGAACACACGCGCTTCGTGCACGCGTCCGCCATTCAGATCGTCATACCTTGCCTGCAAGGCCGGCGCCACGTCGGGCCAGCGCTCGATCGCATCGAGCAGCGTACGCGCGATGGGCGCCGCCTCTACAGCGCGGCTCAGGTCGCGCGACACCAGCAGCAAGCGGCCGTCCTTGCCGTCATCGGGCAGCGTTGCAAATTTCATCGCGTTCCTCGTTGCGTGTCGTCCGTGGCTTCAAAGATCGCGACGGCTCGCGTCCAGCCCGCGGACGCACCGCGGATCTTGTGAGGAAAGCAGCTGATCATGAATCCGGTGGGCG
This sequence comes from Paraburkholderia sp. JHI869, assembly GCF_038900775.1. Taxonomy (NCBI): domain Bacteria; kingdom Pseudomonadati; phylum Pseudomonadota; class Betaproteobacteria; order Burkholderiales; family Burkholderiaceae; genus Paraburkholderia; species Paraburkholderia sp. JHI869. The sequence continues at coordinate 29,357 of NZ_JAYMSC010000042.1, read as the reverse complement.
GCAGCGCTTCAAGGTTATGCAGCTTCTCGAGGTGGCAATAGCCGATGTCGCGCCCCGCCTTGTGGCCTTCCCAGATCAGCGAGACGTCACCCGATTCCGCGATTCTTTTTGCTGTGTAGGAAAACGGAGCATCCCAGCTCCACGCATCGGTTCCCGTCAAGCGTACGCCGCGCTCCAGCAGATACATGGTGGCCTCGTAGCCCATGCCGCATCCGGTATTCACGTAATCTGCGTGGCCATAGCGCGAGCCTGCCCGCGTGTTGACGACAACGATATCGAGCGGCTGCAGCACATGACCGATACGGGCCAGTTCGGCTTCGACCTCCGCCGCGCTCACGACATAACCATCGGGGAGATGCCGGAAATCGAGTTTGACGCCCGGCTGAAAGCACCACTCCAGCGGGACCTGGTCGATCGTAATCGAAGGCCTCGCCTCGCCGAGCCCTGCGTCCATGGTCGAATGGAAATGCCAGGGCGCGTCGAGGTGCGTGCCGCTATGCGTGGTCAGCGTGACCCATTCCGCCGCAGCGGCCTCGCCATCGGGATAGTCCTCGGGTTTCGTGCCCGGCAGCATCGCCATGAACTCGGGCAAGGTGTCGGCGTGCTTCTGGTATGTGATCTTTGGCGCAAGCGGTGGCGGATCGGAGAGTACTTCGTTTTCCAGGTAGATCGATAGATCAACAAAGCGGCGTGCAGGCTTCACGTTCAGACTCCAGCGGAAAGGGGACGGCGCTCGAGGCGCGAAAAGCAGAACACGGCGGCCACGGCGATGAGTATTGCGGCAATGCCGAGGCTGCCGTAGCCGGATTGCTTGACGAGCGTGCCGCCGAGCACCGGGCCAATGGCCGCGCCCGTCATCAGCATCGCGGGTGTTGCCGCAACGGCCCGGCCCGTACTGTCGATGCGGGCCAGCATGCCGAACGCAAAGGTGTGCGTGAAGATCATGACGGCGGCGAAAACCGCAGTTGCGGCGGCGTAGGGCGCAAACGCCGCGCTTTGCGTGATGGCCAGCGCGAGGGCAGCCTGCACCAGGGGCCCGGCCTGCACGACCCGCCGGCCGGCCAGGCGCCGCTCGAGCAAGCCGGCTGCCGGCGCGGGAAGCAGGTTCACGACGCCCAGTGCGATCAGCGTGCTCGTCACGGCCGTCAAGCCGAAGCCTCGGTCAATGCCGATGCGCTGGACGAAGCTGAATAGCATTGCCTGAGTCAGCGCCATACAACTCACGCCGGCCATGCCGAACCAGACGGCACGATCGATACGCGGTTCGTCGGCCTGCACTTCGCCGCGTTCGGCATGGACCGACGGAAACGCGAGTACGCAGGCAATAGCCGCCACCGCCATCACAGCGGCGAAAACGCGAAACAACGTCGGACCGCCGTGCAACGCGATCATGCCCGGCGTGAGTCCGAGAAAGGCAATCGCGAACACGCCAAGCGCCAGACCGGCCATGGCGAACCGCCGATGTGGATTCGCGCTGCGTCCAATCGTGCCGTGCGTGAAGCTGAGCCCGCAGCCCACCGCGATGCCAGCAACGGCATGCAGGAGCGCCATCACCGGATAACGGTCGGTCGAGATCATGCCGACGAACGCAAGCGACGCAACGCCGAAGCCGATGGTCGCCGCCGTGCGAGCTCCCAGGCGGTTCAAGCGCGGCGAAAAGAACACGCTGCTCGCCACCGCGCCGGCGAGAAACAGCGTGGCGAGCAGCCCCGCTTGCTGCGGGTCGAGATGGTAGGCGCCGATCAACGTACCGACCCAGACGGGCAACGCGACGAGATCGACCATGCCCGCGCAATGCGCGATCATGAGGGCGAGCGTGCCCGCCACGCCGAGTGCGGCTCGCGCGCCAGTCTGTCTTGGCGTTGAGGCAGAGAGGTTCGTTTGCATCGTGCCTCCGTCGCGTCAGATCGGCTGCGCAAGACGCATATGCGTCTCGTGCATGATACGGGTGTGCTCCGCCTTGTCGCCACCGGCGATTTCGATCTCGCCAAGACGCCCCGAATTCTCCACCACCAGGCGGCAACGCTCCCAGCGTCGCTCGCCGAACGCCTGCAAGGCCGCTTCCACTGTCGATGCGCGCCCCAGTTCTTCGACAAGCACGATCGCATCTTCGAGACCAATGCCCGCGCCCGCGGCCATATGCGGTGTAGTGGCGTGCACGGCGTCGCCGACCAGGGCCACGCGTGCGCGGTACCACGGTTTCGGCATCAGCATGCGTTCGAGCGGACGATAGTTCACGCGCGATTGCGGGCCGATCTGCGCACGCAGCGACTGGATCAGCGGCGCATCGAACGGCGCCAGCAGATCGGCAAGCAAACGCGGCCAGTGCTCGGGTTCGACGTACTCGTTGGTCGGGCGGTTTTCCGTGACGAAGAGGTACATCTCCTCCTGCGAAACCGGATTAACGCCAACCTTCACGCTCGGCCCCATCCACATCGACGCGCACACGATGTCCGCAGGCCTGGGCAATACGGCGCGCCACACGCCCTGCCCCGTGTAACGCGGCTTCGGTGCATCGGGGAACACCGTTTCGCGCACTTTCGAATACAGGCCATCGGCGCCCACGACGAGGTCGTAGTTGCGCTGCGTACCATCCGTCAACGACACGCGCACGCCGCCCTCGTGCTGCCCGATCTGCGAGAACGTGCAGCCGAGGCGAACCCGCACGCCTGCTGCGCGCGTGGCCTTGGCGAGAATGTCCGCCAGCACCGGGCGCATGATGGCGCCGCCGCCGGGCACATCGGGACCGGCCACACGCGGTGTCGGTAGCGTGCCGATGGGCTGGCCTGCAGCGGTGAACAGATTCACACCGTCGCCGCCATAACCGCGCTCAAGGAAGGCATCGAGCACGCCGATCGTGCGCAGCGCGCGCAGCGTCGGGCCGCCGATGCTGATGCCCGCGCCATACGAGCGCCAGCCCTCGTCGATTTCGACGAGATCGACCTGCAGGCCGAGCTTCGCACATTGAATCGCCGTCGCCATGCCGGAGAAACCTCCGCCAATGACAAGGACGTTTTGAAGTTGAGTTGCCATCCGGTGTCTCCTTTTAGTCTTTGTGCGTAGCGCTCAGCATGATGTCGCCTTCCTGCGTCACGTCAATATTCAGTCTAACTAATCGTTTTCCCTCGCAAGGCCCAATCAGACACATGCCGCTCTCGATGTCGAACTGGGCGCCGTGCGCATGGCAAACGATGCGGGTTCCATCGCCGTTCAGGTAGGCGTCCTTGCGCCAGGCCATCGCGGTATCGCCGTAATGCGGGCACGCATCGCGGTAGGCGCGAACCGTTTCGCCACGGCGGACGACGAACAGTGAGTCGCGCCCGCAGCCTTCGGGATCGAAGCCGCGCGCGCCGGGGTCCGGCAGTTCGTCGATGCGGGCGAGGCGAACAGGCATGGCGCGCGTCATCAGTTCGATTCGGCCTTCGCTGCGGGCGGCGGTCCGCCCGGGGCCCACTTTTCGCGCAGCTGGAACAGAAACAGTTGCGAGCTGTCCGCGCTCATCGGTGCCACGCGAGACGTCCATGCGTCGTCGTGCAGGTCCATGTCGGCGTCGTACTCCACGTGGCAGCCGAGCGGGCTGTTGAAGTACCAGAACCAGTTCGAGCCGAAGCGGTGCCGGCCCGGCCCCCAGAACGACTGATAGCCCTTGGCCACGAAGCGGCTGCCCGCCTGCATGACCTCACTCGGGCCACCCATATGGAACGTGAAATGCTCGCAGCCCTTCATGAACGGCGGCGTTTCGATCATGAACAGCGTGTGATGGTCGAGCGTGCCCGCCGGCCGCAGGAACGGGCCCACGCCCACGAAGCGGTCGGTGCAGCGAAAGCCAAGACGGTCCACGTAAAACGCTTCCGCCTTCGCCGCATCCGGCACGAAGTAGACGACATGCGAGAGCGAGCGCGGCGTGAGCGCAGCGTGCTCGTCGGCGCCGACCACGTTCGGGCCGCGCTGCGCTGCTGCACCCGGCGCGTTCAGCGGCTCCGCGGGCAGCGACAGCGTGCGGCGCACCGTAACCTGAAAGCCGATGGCGAAGCCCATATCGTCGAGCGATTCGATCGAGCCATCGGCGAGTGTGCGAACCTCGCGATCGCGCCGCAGTTCCTGCGCAATGGCGTCGAGCGTCGCGGCATCAGCCACGCCGTAAATCGTCTTGCGCAGCATGCTCGCCGTGCCCATCGCGGGCGCAAGCGTTGAATCGTCGCGGTGCGCAATTTCGATGCCGGTGCCGTCGAGCGCCTCGAAGCGCCCGCCGGCCTCATTCGTGTGCACGGGCAGCAGGCCGTAGTCGAGCAGATATTGCGTGCAACTGGCGACGTCGTCCACGCCGAAAACCAGCGTATCGGGTCCGATAATATTCATGAGCGGTGCGTGTATTGGAAAGTGCGGATGAGTCAGAGCGAAGTGTGGCCGCCGAGCGTTTCGGCAACCCAGTCGGCGATCAGATGACCGGCGTTGATCGAGTTATCGAAGCTCGAATGCTGCACGCCGCCTTCGCGATCGGTGAAGATCTTGAGTTCGCGTTTCGGGCTGTTCACGAGTTGTTCATAAGTGCGATGCGCCCAGGCGACGGGAATCTGCGAGTCTTTCTCGCCATGCGTAACGAGGAACGGCACCTTGATCCGGTCGAGCACGCCGTCGAGATGCACGCCTTCGGCAATGCGCATGAAGTCGTCGATGTCTTTCGCGCCCCAAACCCAGCACACGTGCTTCCAGTAATGCGGCACGGGGAAATTGCCCTCGCGTTGCAGGCGTTTTTTCTGCACGTCGCGCCAATCATGATTCGCACCCCAAACTACTCCACATGCGAAGCGCGGCTCGAAAGCCACTGCACGCGGGCAGTAATAGCCGCCGAGCGATACCCCTTCCATGCCGATTCGCTTCGGATCAACATCGTCGCGCGTTTCCAGCCAGTCGACGATCTTGCTCGCCCACACCTCGGAGTTGTAGACAGCATGCATGCCTTGCAGACGCAGCGCCTCGCCGGTGCCGGGCTGATCGACGATCAGCGAGGAAACGCCGCGCTCGGCGAGCCATGCGGGCAGTCCCACGAAGTACTTCATCTCCTTGGTCGAGTCGAGCCCGTTGACCTGCACGAGGAGCGGGCTGCGCGTGCCGGCATTCGGTGCCTTCACGAGCAGCCCCGAAAGATGCGAATCGCCGTACGGAATGCGCACGCGCTCACAGTTCTCGCCGCGCAGCGCGACGCCCTTGTCGAACGCGGCGAGCAAACGCCGGTAAAGATCGATACGGCCCGGCGCATCGTGGGCCAGCATGCGTTCGGCCGTGATCAGATAGACAGCGGCACGCCGGTATTTTTCGCCGGCGGAAAGCGTGCGGCCACGCCCCTCGTCTTCTGCCGCGAGTTCGCACAGCAGATCGGCCTTTTTGACCCACGCCTCGCGAAACGCGCGCGTCCCTTCGGCGTCCGGTTGTCTCGCGGCCTCCTGCAACGGGCCGCACATCTCCTCGATTTCGCCGATGCGCGCGCCCATTTCAATCGCGAGATTGACGGAGAGATCCCAAACGTAGTTGGTTGGAAAATAACGAAACATGCCGATTGCCTTGATTGAATTGATGTATGACTCGATGGGTGGCGCCGCGCAGCGAACAAAGGCGCTCAGCCCTTGCGCCCGAAGCCGGGCCACAGCGGAATGGCGATGTTCAGCCACACGTTATTGCTTTTGGCGGTGTTCGCCGCATAAACGCCCTGCTGATAATTGAGGTTCACGCTCCAGCTTCTGGCGTCGTACACAATCGAAGGACCAATGCCGAACGTCCTCATGCGATTGCCCACGTTCACGCCATCGGCTTTGTCGTCGCTGAACTGGTTCAGGTAGGCACCGACCACGCCGAGTTTCCACGGCCCGATATTCCAGCCGGCCTCAAATTCGCCAACGTAACCGTCACCGGAGCTGTAATTCGTCGTACCGTTCTTTTCGTTGAGCAGGAAACGATTCGCCAGGCCGAGGTCGATACCGTTGGGCACGTTGTAGCGAACCGAAATCACCGGCTGCACCGAGGTATAGCCGACCGATACGCTCGATTTGACCGGGCTATACGAACCCGTCTCGAATGCGACATCGATGCCGGACGCTATCGCCAGGTTTTGCGTGAGATGCCATTGCAGCAGCACTGGCGTGAGCGTGATGTTCGAAAGCCCGTTCTGTGTATTCGACTGGCCGTAGACACTCGTGTGCAGCGACACGACGGGAATCACCAGTTGCGTAAAGACGTTCGCGCCGAGAAGCTGAAACGGATACGCCAGCAATAAGCGCGTCGTCGCCGAATACACATCCGAGCGGAACGGAATTGGCAGCTTGTTGCCGTCGTTGCCATAAAGCCCATTCGCATAGCTGTAATTGAATTGCTCCAGCGCGAACAGGCCTGGTATCGGCGGCAGGTTCGCGATGTTCGTGCCAACGGCGCCGGCCGGATACGGGGAAACGCCTCCTTCAAACGCTCGGGCGTCGTTTACCCATCCTGCGGCCAGCATGGCGCAGCCGACAGCGGCTGCGGTCAGTCTCTTCTGCATCATGTCTCCTCGACCATGGCGGATGCACCGCCTGGTGTCTCATCGTCGTGGCAGGCGCGGCGAGGTTCGGGGGCACATCGAACAACCTTGCCCACGAGCCCGCCCGCATGCGGTTTTCCCGGGACGTTCGTCTTGCTGCCGTCACGTCGGGATGCGTCGTAGGTTAAGATGGACCCGGCTATCCCCAAAAATGGATTCGATAGATGGGAGATATCCGCGACATCGATACATTCAGGAGAAACCCTGAAAGCGTGCACAAGAACGAGCCTTGCAGAGACAATGCAACGCGCGCCGTGTCGGCGTAGAAAAGAAGATGGGAGACTGTACGCATGCGGTTCAACAAGCTCGACCTCAATCTGCTCGTCGCACTCGATGCGCTGCTCACTGAACAGAACATTAGTCGCGCCGCCGAAAAGATTTATCTGAGCCAGTCCGCTATGAGCAGCGCGCTCGCGCGCTTGCGCGAATATTTCGGTGACGAGTTGCTAGTCCAGGTGGGCCGCAAGATGGAGCTGACGCCACGCGCGCAAACACTCCAGGACCCCGTACGCGACATTCTGGTGCGAATCGACTCCACGGTTTCCGCGCAGCCCGATTTCGTGCCCGCACAGTCGGATCGCGTTTTCCGCCTGCACGTGTCCGACTACACGATGACGACGCTGATGCCACATGTGCTGGCGCTCGCGTATCAGCACGCACCCGGCGTTCGTCTGGAGCTGCGCGCGCAGATCATGCATCCGCACCGCGTGCTGGAACGCGGCGAAGCCGATCTGCTCATCATCCCCAAGGAGTACTGTTCCGTCGATCACCCTGCGGAACTGCTGCTCACAGAGACGTTTTGCTGTGTGCTATGGGAACGAAGCTCGCTCGCCAAAGGGGAGATGACGGCCGAGCGATACCTGGCGGCGGGACATATCGTCGTGCAGCCCGGCGAAGTGCATTCGGCGCTCGAAGACGGCTTCATGCACAAGCACGGCATCGAGCGCAAGGTGGAAGTAACGACCTACAGCTTCCTCTCGCCGGCCCAGCTGTTGCCCGGCACGAATCGGATCGCGACCATGCAGCGACGGCTCGCGCAGGCGGCGGCGCGCAGCCTGCCTGTCGTATTGCGTGACGCGCCCGTGCCCGTGCCCGAGATGGAGCAGTCGATGCAGTGGCACAAGCATCGCACGTCGGACCCGGGCATCATCTGGTTGCGCGGGCTGATCAAGGAAGCCGTCGTTCTGATGGATCAGACATCGTAATGATGCGTCAGAATGATAACTACACGGCAACACCGACCATTGTAGATTCACACTCGTTCATTTTCATTAAGGCGTCTGATTTTCATTAAGGCGCCGGGCTGCGGCAGTCTGAGCAAAGGCGGCGAGCACCCGTTTCGTCGCAAAGGCCGCTGCGGCGTCCTCACCGAATTCGGCGGACGCATGCCGCCACGCGTCTCACGCTTTGCCGCCGAAGCCGAGCAATCCAAATCGATAGCTCAGCAGAAGCGATCGCGGCAAAGCCGCCTCCGTGATAGCGAAGCGAATCATGCTTGAAATGGTCCCTGCGAAATTCCAGTTCGGTAAAGTCCACCCGGTACCCGATCTGCGTTACGGGCAGATCATTTTCTGTAGCTGTTCCAGGACTCGACGTTGAGGACGATACGGGCGACTGGGTTGTCGTCGGCGGTCTTCGGAGCGAACTTGATCTGGGCGAACGTTGCGAGGCCGAACGCGACTACCACGAATGCTGCAGACGCTACGACGCGGTTAATGTATTTCACAGTTACCTCTTTTGATGATGTAGCCAGGAACTGGCGAAGCGCACAAGAGTGCCGAATCACCTGCAGCGGCATGTCCGTCCGCAACCTCGCAAAGCCGGATATGGCCGCCAGAAGCGGGTTTGCCGATCGGGATTGGACTGCAGGGAGGAGGCGACCCAAACAGCCCGACTATAAATTGTTTATAAGCATGCGGTTTGCGACAACCCGTCGCAACGGACGCCTGGTTGTTTGAGCGGTGTTTCTTCGACATAGGTGTTGTATCAGCACTGTCGGGCGCGGATACTGGGACGTTGATGCGAGATCCCCCTGCATGCGGGCCGTATTCATACAAATCTCTGAGCATCGGCATATCGGGTTACCAACGAGCTGGAGGCGCACCTTGGGGACCTTATCCCTTTCAAGCGGTACGTCGATCGACGAGATCGCCGACCGCATCTATCGCATCGCCACCCCAGTCGAACTCCCTGGTGGGGGCGGATTCTCGTTCAACCAGTTCCTTGTCGACGACGACGAGCCTTTGCTATTTCATACGGGGCTGCGTGGACTATTTCCGATGGTCCGGGAGGCAGTCAGTCTGATCATGCCCTTCGTGCGTTTGCGCTACATCGGCTTCTCCCATTTCGAGGCCGATGAGTGCGGTGCACTGAACGAGTTTCTCGCGGCCGCGCCCCGGGCGGAAGCCGTGTGCGGCCAGATCGCGGCCATGGTTTCCGTGAATGACTATGCCGTCCGGCCACCGCGCGCACTGAATGATGGCGAAACGCTCCCCCTTGGGCGGCACTGCGTGCGTTGGCTCGATACACCGCATCTCCCGCACGCCTGGGAATGTGGGTTTCTCATGGAGACGACGTCGGCAACGCTGCTCTGTGGCGACCTGTTTACCCAAGGCGGCGCCCAAAACCCGGCGCTGACCGAGAGTGACATCCTCGAACCGAGCGAGAAGTTCCGTCACAAGATGGACTATTTCTCGCACACGAGAAACGCTCGCTCAATGCTTGAGCGCCTCGCTTCACTACAGCCGACGACTCTCGCCTGCATGCACGGCAGTGCCTGGCACGGCGACGGTGCGGCCTTGCTGCGCGGCCTCGCCGACAGCCTCGAGCACGGCTAGGCTCAACGCTGGAGGCGAGCATCGCTCGGTTAGAGCCGGTCGAGCATTCCTCAGAGGATCCGAGCGATAGCGTGCCACCGGACATCCCGTATCGTCTGGTGGTTGGTTACACGCTTCAGACCGCGTCCGCTGCGAACACGCTGTGCTCGGCGAGCACTGGGTCCTTGTCAATGCACTGCACGTGCCAGTGCCCTTCGATGCGTGATCCGTTTTCGCCGCGCCAGAGCGCCTCGCCTGACTCTCCCTCGAACGGACCCGTTTCGGCTTCCAATGCAAGACCTTCGAGAATAAATAGAGGATGCGCTTCGTGTTGACCGCAGACCAGCGTCCCGCGCCCTTCGACTCGAAGCATCCCCCATTCGGGAAGTTGGAGACCAGCATGGCCTTCGCGGGACCACTTGCACGTTTCGTTGTCGATCCAAAGGATCGCAAAGGCCTTCGGGTCAATGCGGTCGAACGTGTCGAGATGGAGCGTAATGCGCATGAAGTCCTCCTGGAGGTGTGCGTGGCTTCGTGATCCGCAACGTTCGCCAGCGGTTGACATATCAACGATACGTACGCCCGGGAGCTTTTTCTATGCGTCAGGGAGTCGCCAATACCCGCTTAATTCAGATCTTTCTTGCAGGCGGGTACCCGTGCTGTGGCCGCTAACGGCTCGCTCGAGTGCGATCACGCCGGAGTTGGCTCGGCTATCGCTATTTCACGGTACGGCTACCTCAGCAGCCCCATTGAAATCGAAGCCTCACTCGCCTGCCCCCACACTTTCCCAAGCCTGTCTGCGCTCAGCAGGAGCCGATTCAAACAAGCCACTCACACGACGCGGACGACGCGCGGCATCAAACCCGCAACCCGCGGCTCTTGAGCCGATAAACGAGTTGCGCACGCGTGATGCCAAGACTACGTGCCGCGGCAGAAAGATTGCCCGATGCCTGGCGCACGGCGCTCTTGAGCAATGCCGATTCGATGTCATCGAGCGAGAGCGGTAAGCCGTCGCTTTCGGTGCCCATGAGCAGGCTCGTGACCTTGCGTGTCACGCGTTCGGCCTCATCTCCCGAACCGGCACCCGTATCGCCGAGCGCATTGAGCTTGTCGGAGGGCAGCAGGCTGCCATGCTCGTCCACGCCGAATAGTGACAGGTCGAACGTTTCTCCGCTGATGAAAAGATGACCCACATCGATCGGACCATCGTCTGCCGCGAGGATCACGCCGCGTTCCACGATGTTCTCCAGTTCGCGGATGTTGCCGGGCCAGTTGTAGCTGAGGACGGCGTCGATCGCGCGGCTCGTGAAGCCCGTGACGTTGCGTCCGTGCCGCTCGCGATACTTGCGCAGGAAGTGATTGAGCAGCACAGGCAAATCCTCCTTGCGCTCGCGCAGCGAAGGCACGCGTATGGGGAAAACATTGAGCCGGAAGAAAAGGTCTTCACGAAAACGCCCCGCACGCACTTCATCGCGCAGGTCGAGGTTTGTTGCAGCGACGACGCGCACGTCGACGCGGCGCGTTTGCGTGTCACCGATGCGTTCGATTTCTCCTTCCTGCAGCGCGCGCAGGAGCTTGCCTTGCGCCGTCATCGTGAGGATGCCGATTTCGTCGAGAAAAAGCGTGCCGCCGTGGGCGCGCTCGAAGCGGCCTGGACGGCTTTGCGTGGCGTCCGTGAATCCGCCTTTCTCGACACCGAATAGTTCGGACTCCACCAGAGATTCGGGAATGGCCGCGCAGTTGATGGCAACGAACGCGCCGTCGCTACGCTTGCTAATGCGATGTAGCGTGCGCGCGAAGACTTCCTTGCCGACACCACTCTCGCCAAGAAAAAGCACCGTGGCGCGCGTGGTCGCCACGCGGCGAATCATGTGGCAAACGGCATTGAAGCCCGGTGAAGCGCCGACCATGTTGACATCGCCGAATGCCGTGGGAGCCGCCGTCGCTTCGCGGGGTTCATAAGCGCCATATCCGCTCGCCGAATCCGCATGGTCGCCGCTCGCCGCCAGGCCTTGCGTAAAAGATTGCGCCTTCAAAAAGCGTAGATCGTTGGCGGCTTCGTCGCCCCACTCCTCGATCGGTTTGCCGATGATGCGGCAATGCGCCTGACCGAGCGCACGGCACTCGACCTCGCGGTAGAGAATGGGACGCCCCATGAACACGCTCGTATAACCGCAGGCGTAACCAATCTGCGTCCAGCAGACGGGCTCCGCGCCGATGCCGTAAATGCGCACGTGCTCTTCGTCCTCGGCGCAGCCCTTCCAGAGAAACTCGCCGTAGTAGTGGCCATTTTCCACGTCGATTTCGAGCCGCACCGGCTCGACCTCGGTCAGCCCTTCGAGCATATGCAGCTGCGGTCCCACGGCGAACATCTCGTTCACGTCGGTGCCGGGCCGCACCTTGCCCACCAGTTCCGCGTCGCGCGCCCCCGAGTTGTAGCCCATGCGCGTGAGCAACCCGCGCGCCGCGTCGATGCCAAGGCTGTCGATCAGTTCGCGACGCAGCGTGCCGAGCGATTGCGCATGCAGCAACACCATGCGTTGATCGTCCAGCCAGATGCGTCCGTTACCCGGCGCGAATCGCAGGCGTGACATGAGATCGGCGATGTCCGGATAGCGCAGGCTGTCGACGCGCGCGCCGTGGGGCGTGACGAGTTTCATTTGCTCGGTGTCCTGCCCTGCCTTGCGCTGCGTACCCATGCTGTCCCGCTCCCTCCATCGATGGTCGGCCCCACGATAGGGGAAGCCGCATGGCCGCGCAAGACCGATTTGATCGCGGCCGCAAACCCTGCGGGTAATCCCCGATGCTCGTTTGATCAAGCGATTTCGCGGCTGGCAGCGTGCTTTCGATCATTTGATCAAAGGAACGGCAGATCGCACCACCCACGCCGCCGCGCGTCACGAAACGCAGTACTGGCGCCAAACGCCCGACGCAAAAGCCTTTTTCACGCTCGAGCACTACCGCATGCGTGTCACGTATCGCGAACTGGCCCGCTCATTGCATATAGGGAGCACAACGCGGCGCATTGCGCGAAAAGATAGAGCGTCCGCGAAAGCGAAAAAGGAGGAGGCAATGAGCAAACCGCAACTGCGCACGGCGTCACTCGAGCGGCCATTCGACGTCCAGCGTCGCTACGTGCGCGTGAAGGCGCACCGCAACGACGGCTTCGTCGAGTTCGACTTTTCGATTGGCGACCCGCGCATCTGCGTAGAGCTCGTGATGCGCGAGCCCGACTATCGCGCGTTCTGCGACACGCACGACGCCGTGCGGCTCTCCGCGCTCGAATGCGCCGCGCTGGACGCCGAAGAACTCAAGTGGCGTTACGGCCAGCCGGGCCTCGCTGAATAGACGCGACAGAACCGTTCAACCCATTCACGGAGGAGCACGAGATGCAAATCGATATCAAGACCTCGACGGTACAGCCAATACGGCAAACCTTCTCGCATGTCGCGCGGCGCCTTGGCGCCGACAAGCCCGCATCGCGCTACCAGGAGGCCACGTTTGACCTGCAGCCCGAAGTCAACTTTCACTACCGCCCGCTGTGGCAGCCGCAATACGAGCTTTACGACAAAGCGCGCACATCGATTCGCATGAACGACTGGTACGCGTTCAAGGACCCGCGCCAGTACTACTACGGCGCCTATACGATCGCGCGTTCGCGCCAGCAGGAGACGATGGAGAAGAATATCGACTTCGTCACGCGGCGTGCGCTGCTCTCGGGCTTGCCCGATGAACAAAAGGAACGCATTGCATCTCTCATGGTGCCGCTGCGCCACGTGGAATGGGCCGCGAACACGAACAACTGCTTTGTCACCGCCTATGGCTGGGGCACCGCCATCACACAGGCCACGATGTATCACAGCATGGACCGCCTCGGACTCGCGCAGTATCTCTCGCGCATCGGCCTGCTGCTCGACGGCAATCTCGGCACCTCGCTCGTGGCCGGCAAGGCCGCATGGCTCGATGCGCCGTTGTGGCAGCCGCTGCGCCGCCTCGTGGAAGACCTCATGGTCGTGCAGGACTGGTTCGAAACGTTCACCGCGCAAAACGCCGTGCTCGATGGGCTGCTCTACCCGCTCGTGTATCGCCACATCGACGCGCGGCTCTGCACGCAAAGTGGCGCGGGCCTTGGCATGCTCAACGAATTCGCGATCGGCTGGTTCGATGAAACGAGCCGCTGGGTGGACGCCACCCTGAAGACCGCGGCAGCCGAGTCGCCGGAAAACACCCCGCTGCTCTCGTGCTGGATCGAAATGTGGCGTGCTCGCACACTCGATGCCCTGCAGCCGCTCGCGGTCGAGGCGCTCGGCGAACGGGACGCCGCCGCCGCGCTCGCAGAAATCGACACCGCGTTCGCCGCCCGCATCACCAAACTCGGCATCGCCATCGCCGCACCAGGCGAGCGCACGGAGACCCATCATGGCTGACACCGTCTTCATCGCCTTCCAGACCAACGACGACTCGCGCCCCATCGTCGAGGCCATCGCCGAAGACAACCCGCACGCGGTCGTCAACGCGCTGCCCGCCATGGTGAAGATCGACGCGCAAGGCCGACTCGTCATCAAGCGTGAATCGATTGAAGCGCGCATTGGCCGCCCGTTCGATCTACGCGAACTGCAACTGAACCTGATCTCGCTTTCCGGCAACATCGACGAAACCGACGACGAATTCATTCTGGCGTGGAACGCCTGAGCTAAAACTACCCGGAGACTGACAATGAGCACGCCCACGAGCACGTCGAAAAAACTCAGTATTAAGGATAACTATGCAATGCTCACACGCGGCCTCGCGTGGGAAAGCACGTACCAGCCGATGGATACGATCTTCCCGTATGACCGGTTCGAGGGCATCAAGGTCCATGACTGGGACCGCTGGGAAGACCCGTTCCGCCTCACGATGGATGCCTACTGGAAATATCAGGGTGAAAAGGAACGCAAGCTCTACGCGATCATCGACGCCTTCCAGCAGAACAACGGCCAGTTCAACGTCACCGATCCGCGCTATATCAACGCGCTCAAGCTTTTTCTCACCGGTGTGAGCCCGCTTGAATATGCGGCGCATCGCGGCTTTGCGCTCGCGGGCCGCAACTTCCGCGGCGCGGGCGCGCGCATCGCCTGCCAGATGCAGGCGATCGACGAACTGCGTCACGCCCAGACCCAGGTCCACACCATCAGCCAGTACAACAAGTTCTTCAACGGCTTTCACGATTTCAGGCACATGCACGATCGCGTCTGGTATTTGTCCGTGCCCAAGTCCTATTTCGAAGACGCCATGAGCGCCGGGCCGTTCGAATTCGTCACCGCTATTTCGTTTTCCTTCGAATATGTGCTCACCAACCTGCTTTTCATGCCGTTCATGTCGGGCGCTGCGTTCAACGGCGACATGGCGACGGTCACGTTCGGCTTTTCGGCGCAATCGGACGAATCGCGCCATATGACGCTGGGCCTCGAAGTCGTGAAGTTCCTGCTCGAGCAGGACCCGGGCAACGTGCCGATCATCCAGAAGTGGATCGACAAATGGTTCTGGCGCGGCTATCGGCTCCTCACGCTCGTTGCGATGATGATGGACTACATGCTGCCCAAGCGCATCATGTCATGGCAGGAAGCGTGGGAAACCTACTTCGAGCAGAACGGCGGCGCGCTCTTTCACGACCTGGAGCGCTACGGCATTCGCCTGCCGAAGTATCACGACGTAGCGACGAAAGAGAAGGACCGTCTCTCGCACGAAGCATGGGGCATCTTCTACAACTACACGCACGCCGCGGCCATGCACACGTGGATTCCCACCGACGGCGAAATGGACTGGCTCGCGCAGAAGTATCCCGCGACCTTCGACAAGCTTTATCGCCCGCGCTACGAATACTGGCGGCGCCAGCAGCAGGAAGGCAAGCGCTTCTACAACAACTCGCTGCCCATGCTGTGCCAGGTGTGCCAGATTCCGATGGCCTTCACCGAGCCCGACGACCCGACGAAAATCTGCTACCGCGAAAGCGATTATCTCGGCAACAAGTTTCACTTCTGCTCGGACGGCTGCAAGGACATCTTCGACAACGAGCCCGAAAAATACGTGCAGTCGTGGCTGCCCGTGCACCAGATCTACCAGGGCAACTGTTTCGAGGCCGATGTCGATCCCACCGCGCCGGACTTCGATCCCATGCGAGAGGTGCTGCGCTACTACCACATCGAAGCGGGCGCGGACGGCCACGAATTCGAGGACTCGCCCGATTGCGCGAACTGGCAGCGCTGGACCGGCAAGCCGGCGTACGGCGGCGAAACCGCAATCGATGCCGCGCCGGAAGACCAGCCCGAGCGCCGCGCCGCCTGATGCATGAGGCGTGACGCCCCGGACAACCATTGAAGGAGACACATCATGGCAGTAGTCGCATTGAACGAAGGCTACACAGGAGAGATGCGCGACCGCGTGGAGAACTTCCACGGCAACCAGTTGCTGTACGTGGGCTGGGAGGATCACCTCATGTTCTGCGCGCCGCATTGCATCGCCGTCGCACCTGGCATGACGTTCGGCGCGCTCGCCCGGGAGGTGATCCCGGCGATGTACGGCATGCATCCCGACTGGCCTTCGGTGCAGATTGAAAACGTCGAATGGTTCCGCTCGCGCGAGCGCTTCACGCCTGACTTCAACGCGAGCCTCGTCGACAACGATCTTGGCCACAAGGCGTTGCTGCGCCTGCGCACGCCGGGACTCACAGGCATCGGCGGCTCGCACAGCTAGGAAGGGAGGCAAGCATCATGAGCTATCAATTGACCATCGAACCGATTGGCCAGACGATCGAGATCGAAGAGGACCAGACGCTGCTCGACGCATGCCTGCGCGCGGGCGTGTGGCTGCCGCATGCATGCTGTCACGGCCTGTGCGCCACCTGCAAGGTGCAGGTGGTGGACGGCGAGATCGAGCACGGCGAGGCCTCGCCCTTCGCGCTCATGGATTTCGAGCGCGACGAAGGCAAGTGCCTTGCCTGCTGCGCACGCGTGCAGTCGGACGTGACGATCGAAGCCGATATCGACGAAGACCCGGACGCGCGCCATTTTGCGGTGCGCGACCATGTGGGCCGCGTGGCCGAGGTCGTCGATCTCACGCCGACCATCAAGGGCATTTTCGTCGAGTTGGACGATGAAGGCATTGCGTTTCAGGCGGGCCAGTACGTGAACGTGCAGATACCGGGCGAAAGCATGCCGCGCGCGTTCTCGCTCGCGGGCGAGCCAGGAAGCGCGGCGCGCATCGAACTCAACGTGCGCCTCGTGCCCGGCGGACGGGGCACGACATGGTTGCACGAGCAACTGAATGTGGGCGATACGCTGCGTTTCTCCGGGCCATTCGGCCGCTTCTTCGTGCGCGCTTCCGACCCGCAGCCCATCATCCTGATCGCGGGCGGCTCGGGGCTCTCGAGTCCGCGCTCGATGCTGCTCGATCTGCTTGCGCAAGGCGACACGCGCCCCATCACCCTGCTCTACGGCGCGCGCAGCAGCACCGAACTCTACTACCACGAGGCGTTCATGGCGCTTACCGAGCGCCATGCGAACTTTACCTATGTGCCCGCGCTCTCCGACGAGCCCGCCGATTCGAACTGGGACGGCTTTCGCGGCTATGTTCACGACGCGGCGCGCGAGCACTTCGCGGGCGACTTTCGCGGCCACAAGGCGTATCTCTGCGGGCCGCCGGTGATGATCGAAGCGGCAATCCGCACGCTGATGCAAGGACAGCTGTTCGAACGCGACATCTACACGGAGAAGTTCCTCACGCATGCGGACGGCGCACAGGGCGCGGCACGCAGCCCGCTTTTCAAGTCTATTTGAAGCCCATCCACTCAAGGAGACGCCATCATGAATCGTCAGGCCATCGACACGTTGCTCGCGCAAATCAGCGAACCCACTGCCGGCGCCGCAAACCCGCGCACAAAAGCCATATGCGACCGCATCGTGCGCGACCTCTTCTATACGATCGAGGACTTCGACGTCACGCCCAGCGAGTTCTGGACTGCGCTCAACTATCTGGCCGAAGCCGCGCCCGAATTGGGTCTCATCGCGGCCGGCCTTGGCTTCGAGCACTTCCTCGACGTGCGGCTCGACGAGGCCGAGACGAAGCTGGGGCTCGAAGGCGGCACGCCGCGCACGATCGAGGGGCCACTCTATGTGGCGGGTGCCCCGGAAAGCATGGGACACGCACGGCTCGACGACGGCTCGTGCCCCGGAGAAACGCTGCTCATGCGCGGACGCGTACTCGGCGAAAACGGCCAGCCCGTTGTGGGCGCGCTGGTCGAAGTGTGGCACGCGAATCATCTCGGCAACTACTCATACTTCGATCCATCGCAACCGCAGTTCCACTTGCGTGCGACGATCCGCACCGACGCCGAAGGCCGCTACAGCTTTCGCAGTATCGTGCCAGTCGGCTATAGCGTGCCGCCCGCGGGCAAGACACAGCAGTTGCTCGACCAACTTGGGCGACACGGCCACCGGCCCGCGCATATCCACTTCTTCGTTTCCGCGCCCAACCATCGCAAGCTGACCACGCAGATCAACATCGACGGCGACCCGCATCTCTGGGACGACTTTGCGTTCGCCACGCGCGACGGACTCGTGCCCGAAGTCGAGCGCCACAGCGCAGGCGACGGCAAACCGTTCGGCATAGAGGGCGAGTTCGCGCTGATCGACTTCGACTTCAGGCTCTGCTGCGTGCATGCCGGAGCGCCTGGCACGCAGGTTGAGCGCGTGCGCGCCGCCGCTTGACTTTCCTACTCGCAAGCCTGCCCACCTCATTGCTTAGTACACCAATATAACAAATCCGGACCCGGAGCAACATGCCAACCGCGCCGAGCGGAGCAGAACGCTCGCGCTCCTGATCCGGAAACCGCGGAAACAACGCCGTCCCATTGCCAAATTTCAATACGCTCCCCGGAGGAGACAGATGGATCGCTTTCGCTTCTCGTGCAATGCCGCGGCTATCGCAACTGGTATGTCGCTCGCTGCAGCGGCGCACGCTCAGAGCAGCGTTACGCTTTACGGCGTGCTCGACGCCAGCGTGCTGTATTTGAGCAAGACCCTGAACCCCGCCACCGGCACGAACGGCGGGAAATTCTTCGGCTTCGGCGACAGTGGAATGTCGCCTTCAGTTTTCGGGCTGAAGGGAACCGAAGACCTTGGCGGCGGACTCAAGGCTAACTTCGCGCTGGAAAGCGGTATGAATATGGGCACCGGCGGGTTCAACGACTCTAACGGCAACCTGTTCGGCCGCCAGGCATGGGTAGGCCTGAGCAGCCGCTTGGGCGACATGAAGCTCGGCTTGCAGTTCTCGCCCTTCTTCTTCGCGCTCTACGACCTCGACCCGCGTCTTTCGATGACGGCCAGCTCGCTCCTGCCATGGCTGAACAACGTGGCCGCCACCGGCATCTTCACGCGCAACGCCGTCTCGTACACGAGCCCTGTGTTCTACGGGCTGCAGGCCAGCGTGCTCTACGCATTCGGCAACGTGCCGGGCAACTTCCAGGCGGGCAAGCAGGTATCCGCAAGCCTCAAGTGGCAGTGGGAGAACCTGATGGTCGAGGCGGCGTATTTCGACAGCAACGCGAGCCCGGCTGCCGATACCGTGCCGCCCACGGCCGTGCCGTTCGAAGGCCGCATACTCGGCGCTTCGTACCGGTTCGGCAGCTTGACGGCGAAGGCCTCCTTCACAAGCTTTCGTGTGAGTGGCGGCCCGAGCAACAACCTGTACGGCGGCGGACTGGACTACTTCGTGACGCCTGCGCTCGATATGAACGGCGGGGCGTGGTACATGACCAACCGCAACGACTCATCCAGTCACGCCGTGCTCGGTTCGATCGGCGCAGCGTATTCGCTTTCAAAACGTACGACGGTCTACGCGCAGGTGGGCGTCGTGCACAACGACGGCAATGCGCGGCTAGGGCTCGTGGCGGGCGAAGGGCTCTCGTCGGCAAATACGCTGTTCGCGCCGGCTGGGACGACCACAGCGGTCAACCTCGGGATCAGGCAGGTGTTCTGAAGCGTGGCGCGGTCGCGCTTCTACAAGGAACCGATGCCAGGCTCCGCTTTTGCGCGGTCTCCGACATGGCTGTGATGTCTCTGACCGCTGCAGACTCATCGATGCGTCAAACCGATCGGCGAGCGCAACTTCCCTGTCGGGAGATAGGGACTGTGCGGGCTTTGCCCGTTTCTGGGGAGAGTCGCGACAAACCGTTAGTCGCATATCCTTTCCGGGCGACCGCCGTGCTCGACGGAAACCACGCTAAATCATCGGATTAAAAGGTATTTATCCGCCAATCCCCTTTTTCGCGCAGCGCACAACGCAGGCATAATTCCAAAGGAGCAGCGCGATTAAAAGGGTCGTTTTCGTATTCCTGAATATCCAGGGACTACGCAAGGCGAGACGCCTGAGCGCCTCCAGTCCCACGATAGATTTTCTGGCGTCGTCACGGCGGCGCCAGACAGGAATGGATTGATGAAACCGGCAAGGAATTCGCGGTGGTCACGCTTTGGCCGATACGTGGCGTTGGGTGCAGGCGCGGCCGCACTCGCGGCTGCGGCTGGCTTTTACTACTGGCAGCACGAAGCGGATCTTGCGCGCTCCCAGCCTGCGGCGCTTACCGGTGTCGCGAGCGAAATGCGGCACGACGCATCGCCATGGACGAAGCGTGAGAAAGATGCCTCGGAATTGCTGCGCGATATTCACGACCGCGATGTCGCCGCAATCGGCGTGAGCCGCGAAGCGATTCTCGTCTCGACACTCAAGGGTGAAAAATATTATGTCGCCGATCATAACGGCGCGTTTTCGAACGCCCTTCTGCTCGGCGATCTGAAGCCGGGCGCCACGCCGCCCTGGCAGCTTGTCTGGTTGCCGCACGCCGATGTGCGCGTCGGCGCCGCGCGCTGGACCGAAGCGCTCGACCGCCTGCGCGACGCGCTCAGTCTGCTGCTTCCCGTGCTGATGCTTGGCGGCCTGTTCTGGTTCATGCGCCGCGAAATGGGCGGCGGCGCGCAATTGCTCGGCGAGTCGCCTACGTTGCGCTTCGACGACGTGATCGGCGCAGGCGAAGCGAAAGCCGCGCTCGCCGACGTGCGCGCGTGGCTCACGGAGCCGGCGCAGTTCACGGGCATGGGCGTGCGCGCACCATGCGGCGTGCTGATGACGGGTGGCCCAGGCGTTGGCAAGACGCGCCTCGCACAGGCGCTTGCCGGCGAATGCGGCGCGAACTTCATCGCCATCACCGGCAGCTATTTCAGCGCGAAGTACTACGGCGTGGGCATTCAGAAGGTCAAGCGCCTGTTCGAACTCGCGCGCAAGAACGCGCCCACGGTCATCTTCATCGACGAAGCGGACGGGCTCGGCAAGCGCACCGATACGGGCGGCGGCCCGGTCGAGGCGGAAAGCAACCGCATCATCAACCAGTTGCTCGCGGAGATGGATGGGTTCGAATCGAACGAAGGCGTGATCATCGTTGCCGCGACCAATCACCCGGACAATCTCGACGAAGCGCTGCGCCGCCCCGGCCGTTTCGATCGCACGGTGCAGGTGCGTCTGCCCGATCTCGAGGATCGCGCCGAAATTTTGCGCTTCTACGCCGGCAATCTGAAGACGAAAGCCGACGACATCGATTTCAACCAGCTCGCGCGCCTGACCACCGGCCTTTCGCCGGCCACGCTCTCGATGATCGTGAATCAGGCGGGTCTCGTTGCGCGCAAGGCCGGCAAGCAGGAAGTGGCCGCGGTGGATTTTCTCGAGGCGATCAAGATTGCGCGTATTGGCGACGTCAACGGCGCCGAGCGCGCGCTTTCGGACGACGAACGCACGCGCATTGCGATCCATGAAGCGGGACACGGCCTCGTCGCCGCCCTCCTCGGCACCGGCGTGCTCGAAGAAGTGACGATTTTGCCGCGCGGCGGCGCGTTGGGCGTCGCGCTGATCACGAAAATGCAGGACAAGTACCTGTATCGCGAGACGGAAATGCGCAACGAGATCCAGGTGCTGCTGGGCGGGCGCAACGCGGAACTGCTCATGTTCAGCGAAGCATCGAGCGGCGCGGCGCAGGATCTGCAAGAGGCTTCGCGTATCAGCCTCGACATGGTGTCGAAGCACGGCTTCAACGCGGATGGCAATCTGTTCAGCCTCGCGGCGCTGCCGCAGCAGGTCGCGGGTTTGCAGTTGAAGAATGCGATCGAACACGCGAACGGGCTGCTGCACGAGCTCAACGACGCGTGCTTCGCGTTGCTGCGTGCGAACGAGCCGGTGCTGCGCGCGATCGCCGATCAGTTGCTCGAGTCCGAGACGGTGCCCGGCGAGACGGTCTATCGGCTGATTCGCGAGCATGCAGCGGCCGTGGCAAGCACCCAGGCGGTGACTGAAGCGGCCGCCGCGTGAGCCGCCGCTTGCGTTATCGCCGTTCGAGTCCTCACGCCCTTTCGAGCGCCGCCATCGCCCTCACGATCACGAGCAGCACGGAAAGACTCACGCCGCTCGTAGCACGCAGCTCCGTTAGCAACTGCGCATAGCGTCCCAGTGCTGCCTCGTGCTGTGCGCACCATGCGTCCACGAGTGTTTGCGCGTCTGCTGAGTCGGAGCCTTGCGCCAGCACGCTCGTGGTCAGGGCGCGCTTGAGGTGCGCCACCTCGGCGAGCGCCGCCGCGCGCGCCATGGTGTCCCAATGCGTCGGCGTGGGCAGCGTCGCTGCGCGCTCGCCGATCCAGCCGTAATTGAGCCGTGTGCCCAAGGCAAAGTACGCTGCAGCAACGCGCTCGAGCGGCCGGTCGCACGCGGCCGCCACATCGGCGATGTCCAGCAGTGCTACCGAAATATCTCCGCTCGCCACGCGCAGCGCGAGCGCGTTTTCAACACCCGCCTTCACGAGCTCATCCTGGCGCGCCGAGAGCGCTTCGAGATCCGCTTCGGGCAGCAGCGTCGGCAATTGCGGCGCGAGGCGCTGCGCGGCGTCGCGGCAACGCGCCAGCAGCGTGCTCACACCGTCGTCACCCACCGCGCCCGCCTGCAGATGCCGCAGGAACCATAGCGCCGCGCGTTCGAGGAGCCGCGCGATGTCGACGAACATGCGCGCCTGCACGTCGTCGGGCACGCGGTTATCGAGTGCGTCGATGGCGCGCCAGATATCGTTGAGGCCGAATACGTCGCGCGCCATGATGCACGCGCGCACGATTTCGCCGGGCTGGGCGTCGGTTTCCTCCATCAAACGGTGCACGAAAGCGCAGCCCACGCGGTTCACGAGCGCGTTCGTCAGATGCGTCGCCAGAATTTCGCGGCGCAGCGGATGCCGATGCATGGGTTCGCTAAAGCGCTGCTGCAGCGGCTGCGGGAAGTAGTCGATCAGCAGGTCCGCGACGAGCGGATCTTCCGGCACCGACGAGTCGAGCAACGCATCGTAGAGCCACATCTTGCTGTACGCGAGCAGCACGGCGCGCTCTGGTGAGGTGAGCCCGAGTTTCGCGGCCTGGCGTTCGACGATTTCGTCGTCGGTCGGCAGGAATTCGATATGACGATTCAGACGTCCGGCGCGTTCGAGCCAGCGCATGAGGCGCGTTTCGGCATCGAGCAATTCCACCGCGTAGCGGCCCGCAATAGAAAGCGCCTGCGTCTGGTAGTAGTTGTCGCTCAGCACCAGCAGGCCGACTTCGTCAGTCATTTCCGCGAGCAAGGTGTTGCGCTGCTTCGTCGTCATTTCGCCGTCGGCCACCACCAGTCCGAGCAGAATCTTGATGTTGACTTCGTGGTCCGAACAATCTACGCCTGCTGAGTTGTCGATCGCATCGGTATTGATATGGCCGCCGTGCTGCGCGAATTCGATGCGCCCGAGTTGCGTGACGCCGAGATTGCCGCCCTCGCCCACGACCTTGCAACGCAGTTCGGAGCCGTTCACGCGCACCGCGTCGTTGGCTTTGTCGCCGACTTGTGCGTTGGTCTCGCGCGCGGCTTTCACATAAGTGCCAATGCCACCGTTATAGAGCAAATCGACGTTCGCCAGCAAGATCGCGCGAATCAACTCGGTTGGCGAGAGCGCTGCCGCCTCGATGCCGAGCGCCGTTCGCACCGCGGCCGAGAGCGGGATCGTCTTCATGGTGCGCGCAAACACACCGCCACCCGCCGATATCGTGGCGGGATCGTAGTCGGCCCAGCTCGAGCGTTCGAGCCCGAACATCCGCGTGCGCTCCGCGAGGCTCACGGCCGTATCGGGATTGGGGTCGAGGAATATATGGCGATGATCGAAGGCCGCGACGAGCTTGATATGCGGCGAGAGCAGCATGCCGTTGCCGAACACGTCGCCCGACATGTCGCCGATGCCGACCACGGTGAAATCGGTGGCCTGCGTATCCACGCCCATTTCGCGGAAGTGCCGCTTGACCGACTCCCATGCGCCACGCGCCGTGATCGCCATTTTCTTGTGGTCGTAGCCCACCGAGCCGCCGGAGGCGAAAGCGTCGTCGAGCCAGAAGCCGTATTCAGCGGAAATCGCGTTCGCGTAGTCGGAGAACGTGGCCGTGCCCTTGTCGGCGGCCACGACGAGATACGGGTCGTCGGGATCGTGGCGCACGACATCGGGTGGCGGCACGATCGCGTTGTTCACGAGGTTGTCGGTGAGATCGAGCAGGCCGCGCAGGAAGGTTTGATAACACGCCACGCCTTCGCGCATCCACGCTTCACGGTCGCTCGCCGGCGGCGGGTTCTTCACGACGAAGCCGCCCTTCGATCCCACCGGCACGATCACGACGTTCTTCACCATCTGCGCCTTCATGAGGCCGAGCACTTCGGTGCGGAAGTCTTCGCGGCGATCCGACCAGCGCAGGCCGCCACGCGCGACGCGTCCGCCGCGCAAATGCACGCCCTCCACGCGCGGCGAGTAGACCCAGATCTCGAACATCGGCTTGGGTTCGGGCAGGCCTGGCACTTTCGACGGATCGAATTTGAAAGAGAGCGAGGGCCGCTCACCCCCATTGGCCTCGCGGCGGAAATAGTTCGTGCGCACCGTTGCGTTGATCACGCCGAGGAACTGCCGCAGGATACGGTCTTCGTCGAGATTGGGTACCTGATCCAATGCGCTTTCAATGGCTTTGAGCATGAGCGCCGTGCGTTCTTCCCGCGCCTGTGAATCGCGTGGATCGAATCGGAGTACGAATAGTTCGACGAACTGGCGTGCGATTGCAGGATTGCCGGTCAGCGCGCGCTCGATATAGGCGTCGCTGAAGGTCGAGCCCACCTGGCGCAGATACTTCGCATAGGCGCGCAGGATCGTGACTTCGCGCGCGCTCAGGTAGGCGCGCAGCACGAGCCGGTTGAAATCGTCATTTTCGATGCGTGCGTTCCAGACGCTTTCGAACGCGTCTTCGAACAGGCCCTTCACGCGTTCGATGTCGAATTCGGCGTCGTCCGCGAGTTCGAGGCCGAAATCGTGGACCCAGGCGGGCTCGCAGGACGGCGCCTCGATCACGTAGGGCCGCTCTTCGTCCACGCGCACGCCGAGGTGTTCGAGCATTGGCAGGCTGCGCGAGAGCGCGATGGCTTCGCCCGCGCAATACACCTTGAAGCGGAACGTACGCGGCCCCGCCTCAATGGGCCGGTACAGATTCATCGCGATGTGCTGCGTGCCCTGCACTCGCTCGATCAGCTCGATGTCGCGTACCGCCGTGCGCGCCGGATAGTCGTCGCGATAACCGGGCGGAAACGAATCCGCGTAGCGATGCAGCAGACGCGTGCCCTGCTCTTCGCCGAATGCGTCGAGCAGCGCGTCGGCCAGGTCGTCCTGCCAGCGGCGCGTGACCTGCACGAGCCGCGCTTCCAGCTCGTTCGTGTCGACTTCGGGCATCGAGCCGGGCTCGGCGTGCACGACGAAATGAATCCGCGCAATCGCCGACTCCGATAGCAGCGGCGTGAACTCCACGGATACGCCGTTGAACGCCTCCACGAGCAGGTTTGCAATGCGCCGCCGCAAATCGGTGTTGTACTTGTCACGCGAGACGTACACGAGGCACGACACGAAGCGGTTGAAGCGGTCGCGCCGCACGAATAGACGCGTGCGCTGATGTTCCTGCAAGCGCAGCACGCCGAGCGCGATGTCGAAAAGCTCGTCCTCGCTCGCCTGCAACAACTCGTCGCGCGGATAGGTTTCGAGCACGGTCACCAGCGATTTGCCGAGATGGCCTTTGGGCAGAAAGCCCGCGCGCCGTACGATATTGGCGCATTTGCGCCGCACGATCGGGATTTCGGCGGTGGACACCATATAGGCGGTCGAAGTGTAGAGGCCTACGAAGCGGCGCTCGCCGCACACCTTGCCGTCCGCGCCGACGAGCTTCACGCCCACATAGTCGAGATAGCCGGGCCGGTGCACCGTGGCGCGCGAGTTCGCTTTCGTCAGGAAAATGGGCCATGCGCCGCTGATGATCTCCACGGCCGCGGGAGGCAACGGCGTGATGTCGGGCGCGCCCGCCGCGCGCAGCGATTCGCGCAGAATGCCGAGGCCCGAGCCTTCCACGCCGCGCAGCGCGTAGCCGCCGTCGTGCGCAACCAGCGCGTAATCGCGCTGGCCGAGGAAGGTGAAATGGTCGGCCACCATCCATTCGAGAAAGGCGCGCGCTTCGACGTCCTCTGCGCTCGTTTCGCGCGCTTTCATCGTCTTGATGGTGGTGCGCGCGGCCTCGAGCAAGTTCGGCCAGTCTTCTACGGACGCCCGCACGTCGCCAAGCACCTTGACGATGTCGCTGCGCAATTCGTCGAGCTTTGCTGCGTCGCCGCAGCGGTCCACTTCGAAATGGATGAACGAGGCGAGTTGCGACTGCCCGTCGCCGGCGCTGGCGCCGCCCTCGTCCACGCGCTCTATCGTGCCGTCCTTGCCGCGCCAGATGCGGAATACGGGGTGCAGCGCGGAATGCAGCGCGAGCCCCAGGCGGTTGACGGCCATGGAAACGGAATCGACGAGAAATGGCATGTCGTCGTTCACGATTTCGATGACCGTGTGGTCCGAATGCCAGCCGTGCTGTTCGAGGATCGGGTTGTAGACCTGCATGCGCTCGCTGCCCGGCACGAAGCGCTGCGCCGTTCGCCAGTGCGCCATGGCGGCGCCGTACAGGTCGGCGATGCTGCGGCTACGCAGATCTTCGGCGTCGGCGAAATCGTAGTAGTGCCGCAGGAAGGGCTCGACGATCTGGAACGTAGGCTCGGGCAAGCGCGCCCGAGCGAATTCCATGACGTCGGAGAGCAGATGGGCGACGAATTCTTCGTTCCTCGCTAGCATGACGAACTCCTTGGCGGATAGTCATCGACTGCATCGGCGGTTCAGTCATTATGCACCGGCACGGTGATCGAACGATGAATGCGTGCGCATGGACTGCGTCACGGTGGGGCGTTGCGCTGCGCTGCAATGCAAATGTTGGCGCAGAACTTGCTGACCGCGACCGGCCGCTTCAACGCCCCATTGGAGCCGCCTTCGAAGCGGACTTGAATTGGGCCAGCAGCCACGCGCGCAGCTTCTGGCTCGTCTCCCATCGAACGCTGGCCTGCGGAAGGACAACGTAATAGCCAAGCGACAGCGGCAACGAAAAGTCGAACAAGCGTTGCAGCCTTCCGGCCGCGATATCGCGCTCGACGAGATGCTCGCTCGTCAACGCAATGCCCTGCCCCGCAATGGCGGCATCGATGGCGAGCGACGACTGGCTGAAGCGCGGCCCTTTCAGCATGCCGAGTTCGTTTGTGCAGCCGAGGGCGTTGAAGAACTCCGGCCACAGGTCATGAGAATCGTGGAGCAGCACATAGTTCTGCAGGTCCGCGATCGTGCGCACCGGGTAAGCAGGCTTGAGCAGTTGCGGGCTGGCTACGGCGAACACCTGCAGCGGAAATAGCAGGTCGCTGACGAGACCTTTCGCGAACGGTGGCTTGGCTAGCCGAACCGCGATATCGACGCCATCGGACCTGAAGTTGCACAGCGCCGCATCAGCAATAATCCGGACGTCGACTTCCGGGTGTTGCTCGCCAAACTCTGCTAGCCTGGGTATCAGCCATTTCGAAGCGAATGACGGCGTCGTGCTGATCGTGAGGGAGGTCGTGCGCCGGTTCAACGCCTGCGTCGCGTCAGCGATGATCGTGAGCGCCCGTTGTACGGCAGCGAAGTAAGTATGCCCCTCGGTCGTGAGAGCGAGACCCCGCGGCCCCCTTGCGAACAGGGGCAAATTCAGGGCTTCCTCCAGCAGCCGCACCTGTTGCGCGACCGCGCCTTGCGTCACGCCGAGTTCCTCGGACGCGAGGCGGAAATTGAGGTGCCGGGCGGATGCGTCGAACGCGCGTAGCGCATTCAGCGGCGGCAGGTGGCGGGGCTTCAATGAGTGCTTCAACGCGTATATTGGCTAGTGAAAAAGCCAGCACGAGGGCGGCAGCGATTCAATAGCGAGGCAGTAGAAATTTTATTGTCAGACTATAAGAAACATCATTCGACAATCAAATCATAACGCCATACAGTTTCTACACGAAATCCCATGCAGCGCTGCTCTGGCACGCTGAATCCATTCAAGGAGAGAGCAACATGGCTGTAGAAAAAGTAGCACTCGTCACGGCGGCCGGCAAGGGTATGGGCGCGGCGATCGCGCGTGAGCTGGCAGCCAGCGGCTATCGTCTGGCGCTGATGTCGCCTTCCGGCAGCGCCGCCGAACTGGCCAAAGAACTCGGCGGATTCGGCTTCACGGGCTCGGTAACCGAGCCGGACTGTATCGACCGATTCGTTCGTGAAACGCTGGAGAAGTACGGCCGTATCGACGCTGTGGTGAACAACACGGGGCATCCGCCGAAGGGCGATCTGCTTTCTGTCGCAGACGAACAGTGGCACCTCGGGCTCGATCTCATCGTGCTCAACGTCGCTCGCGTGCTGCGTCGCGTGACGCCTGCGTTTCTCGAGCAAGGCGGCGGCGCGGTGGTGAATATTTCGAGCTTTGCCGCCGATGCGCCCGAGCAGGCCATGCCCGTTTCTTCTGCGCTACGCGCCGCGTTGAGTTCGTTCACACGTCTTTACGCTGACCGCTACGCCAAAGACAACATTCGGATCAACTCCGTGCTGCCGGGATTTATCGATAGCTGGCCCGAAACGCCCGAGATCGTTGCACGCATTCCGCTTGGCCGCTTCGGAAAGACACAGGAGATCGCGCAAACGGTCGCGTTCCTGTTGTCGGATGCCGCGGGGTACATCACGGGGCAAAACATCCGTGTCGATGGCGGTATCGTGCGTGGTCTGTAACACGGCACATATGGATCAGATCGTCGACGCGGTCTGGGCACATCTGCATGCGGGCGCGAATGCAGGAAAGGAGCGCTCGCCCTTCACGATGCTGCAGGCCGCGACGATCGCGCTCGACGGCGCACCCGCGGTGCGGACCGTCGTGTTGCGCCGTGTCTCTCGCGAGCGCCGTTCAGTCATGTTTCATACCGACGTGCGGTCGACGAAGGTGGCCGAATTGAGGCGCGACGCGCGCATATCGCTCGTCGGCTGCGATCTCGATGCAGGGATTCAAATGCGCCTGCATGGCGTTGCGAGAATCGTCGAGGCGCCTGCAGAGACGAGAGCGGTCTGGAACTCGAGCAGGCCTCGGACGCTGATCGTCTATCGCACGCCGCTTGCGCCGGCCACGCCGGTTGCGTCCCCCGCTGAGGCACATGCAACTACGCCCGCCGGAGATATCGACCCATCGGCCGGATTCGAAAACTTCTGCCTGATTGATGTGACTGTATCGAGAATCGACTACCTCGATCTGAATCCCGCGGGGCATATGCGGGCCAGTCTCGTGTTCGAAGAAGGGAAATGGCGCGGGACCTGGTTAGCACCATAAATTGCCAGGCCCAAACGCCAGAACCCCGGTTCTCTTTCGGAGACACCGGGGTTCTGGACGTTACAGCATAAGGAGCCTGACGATTACCTACTTTCACACGGGCAATCCGCACTATCATCGGCGTGGAGCTGTTTC
>NZ_JAYMSC010000041.1:0-71725 GCF_038900775.1 Paraburkholderia sp. JHI869 | reverse complement strand
GCGTGCGCCACGGCTACGGGTTGTTCGATCTGAAGCATGAGTCTTGACCTCGGGGTTTTAGCGCGGCACGCGTTAATTCGTTATCCGAATCAGTTATCGTTCGACAGGGGGCATGTGGACTGGCGCCATCTATACGTCGGCACGCATCAGGTCCGCCGCCTTTTCCGCGATCATGATCGCAGCGGCATTGGTGTTTCCCCCCACGAGCGCGGGCATGACCGACGCGTCCACCACACGCAATCCCGTCACCCCGCGCACGCGCAACTGCGGATCGACGACCGATTGCGCGTCGGCGCCCATGCGGCAGGTGCCCACCGGGTGATAGACCGTATCGGCGTTGCGGCGCACGAATGCGCGGATCGCCTCGTCTCCCTGCGTGTCCCGCGCGATGGCATCGGTGAACAATTCGCGGCCGCCATGGCGCGCGAGCGCGTCTTGCGCGAAGATCCGGCGCACCAGTTTTACGCCCGCGACCATGCCATCCATGTCGCGTTCGTCGGCGAGAAAACGCGGATCGATCGACGGCGCATCGTGCATGTGCGGCGAGCGCAGCTTCACGTCGCCGCGGCTGTGTGGACGCAGCACGCACGCGTGGCACGAATAGCCGTGTCCGCGCGGCGGCTTGCCTTCGCCGCGGTTGCCGAGCATCGCGGGCACGAAATGCAGTTGCAGGTCAGGCGCGGCCAGGCCCGGCGCGCTGCGCACGAACGCGCCCGCTTCGGCGAGGTTCGACGTGACCATGCCGGTGCGCTCGCGCCGGTAGCGGTGAATTTCGCGGGCGAGCCGCACGAGGCCCGGCACGGAGCGCCCGAACAGCTCGGTCGACGCCACCTGCTTGTTCACGATGATGTCCAGATGGTCCTGCAGATTCTGGCCGACCTGAGGCGCGTCGTGCACGACCTCGATGCCCAACTCGCGCAGATGTGCCGCCGGCCCGACGCCCGAAACCATGAGCAGTTGCGGGGAATGGAACGCTCCCGCGCTCACCACGATCTCGCGGCGCACCCGCACGGTTTGCGCCACGCCGTCACGCGCTATTTCGACCGCGACGGCACGCGCGCCTTCGAACACGATGCGCTCCGCCCGCGCGCCCGTCAGCACTGTGAGCGATTCGCGCCCGCCGTTGTGCGCCGTATCGCCGCGATTCCCTCCGTGCAGATACGCACGCGACGTGTTCCAGCGTTCGCCATTGCGCTGCGTGACCTGATAAAGGCCCACACCCTCCTGATCCACGCCGTTGAAGTCGGAGTTCGCCTTCAAACCGGTCTGCAACGCCGCCGCAATGAAATACTGCGAGAACGGATTGGGCGAGCGCAGTTCGCTCACATGCAACGGGCCGTTCGATCCGTGAAAGGGATCGTCGTCGCGGCCAGCGTAGCGCTCGTTCGACTCGCTGCGGCGAAAATAAGGCAGCACGTCTTCATAGCTCCAGCCCGTGCAGCCCGCGTTCGCCCACGCGTCGAAGTCCACGCGATGGCCGCGAATGTAGACCATGCCGTTGATCGACGAGCTGCCGCCGAGGCCCCGCCCTCGCGGCTGATACGATCGGCGGCCGAGCAGGCCCGCTTGCGGCTCGGTATGAAGCGCGTAGTTGCGCGGCCCCTCGCGCGGCACCGTCGCTGCGATACCGAGCGGCGCCCACACGGTGTAGTGGTGATCGCTCGGCCCGGCTTCGATGAGCGCAACGCTCGCGCTCGCGCTTTCGGCAAGACGCGCCGCGATGGCGCAACCCGCGGAACCCGCACCGATCACGACGTAGTCGAATTCCTGTGCGGTTCGATTCATGCCGCGCAACCCGTAATCTGCTTGTATTCGAGGAACTCCGCGAGGCCGTAAGCGCCGTGCTCGCGGCCATTGCCGGAGGCCTTCATCCCGCCGAACGGCGCGGCCAGATCCATCTTCGCGCCGTTGATCTGCACGCTGCCCGCGCGAAGTTGCGCCGCCACACGGCGTACGCGTGCTGCGTCGCCGGACCACACGTAGGCTGCGAGCCCATACGGCGTGTCATTGGCGATGGCGATGGCTTCCTCTTCCGTCTCGAACGGAAGAATCGCGAGCACCGGACCGAAGATCTCTTCGCGCGCGATCGTCATATCGTTGCGTACGTCGGCGAATACGGTAGGCCGCGCGAAGAAACCACGTGACAAGTGCGCGGGCCGCCCCTCGCCGCCGGCCACGAGACGTGCGCCTTCGTCAATACCGATCGCAATCATCCGCTGCACCTTTTCATACTGTGCACGATTCGAAATGGGGCCGAGGACGGTGTCCGCAGCGGCCGGATCGCCGACCTTCAGTGCGTTGATCGTTGCGCACGCAACCTCGATTGCCGCGTCGTACTGGCTGCGCTGGACTAGCAGGCGTGTAGGCGCAATGCATGTTTGCCCCGAATTCAGCATGCAGGCGAGCACGCTCGATTTCACCGCGATTGGGAGATCGGCATCTTCGAAGACGAGACTGGGTGACTTTCCGCCCAACTCCTGCGCCACACGCTTGACCGTGCCCGCCGCGCTCGAAGCGACCTGCGCCCCCGCTCGCGTCGAACCCGTGATCGACACCATGTCGACGTCGGGATGGCTGGAAAGTGCTGCGCCCACCGTGGCGCCGTCGCCATAGACCAGGTTGAATACGCCCGGCGGCACGCCCGCCTCGTCGAGGATCTCCGCGAAAAGGCGCGCGTCTAGCGGCGCGATTTCCGATGGCTTGAGCACGACAGTGCAGCCCGCTGCGAGCGCCGGAGCGACCTTTGCCGCGATCTGGTTGAGCGGCCAGTTCCACGGCGTGATGAGCGCGACCACGCCCACGGATTCGCGCACGATCTCGGTCGTGCCGCGGCGCTCGCTGAACTGAAACGACTCCAGCGCGGCGCGCACGCTCTGCAGTTGTGCGAGGCCCACGCGTGCCTGCAGTTCATGGCTCAGCTTGATCGGCGCGCCGATTTCGGCGCTCACTGCACGCGCGAGTTCGTCATAACGCGCCGTATAGCGCTCGATGATGCGCGTGAGCAGTGCCACACGGCTCGAAACGTTCGTGGCCGACCATGCGGGCCACGCGGCCCGGGCCGCGGCTACGGCGCGCTCGACATCGGTGTGCGTACCGAGGTGCACGGTCCCCGTCACCGATTCCGTGACCGGGCACACCATCTCATGAATATTCGCGCCTGGCGCAGGCGTGACCCACTGGCCGCCAATGTAGTACTGATCGATCTTTTGCACGACTAATGGTTCCTGTCGATTGGAATGCGGGGTGGAATGCACGAGGCGTCAGAACGGCTTGTCGCCGATGACCGTTGCGCGCATCATGCGCCGCACAGCCGGGAAATAATCCTGAATGGCGTAGTGCTGCGTCGAGCGGTTGTCCCAGAACGCGATGGTATTGGGCGCCCAGCGCAGCCGAACCTGATACTCCGGAACGGCGGCCTGGCGAAACAGGTACTGCAGCAGTTCGAATTCGCCGTAGCGGTAATCGGACCCCACGCGGAACGTGCCCTTGCTCAGATAGTTCGCGAGATGGGTCGTGAAGCCTTCGTTCACGTACAGGATCTTCTCGCCGCTTTCGGGATGGGTGCGGACCACGGGGTGCGTAACGGCGGGAAACTTCACGCGATTCGCCGCGCGCTCTTCCGCCGACATGCGCGAACCGAACGACGGCATGATGTCGTGCACGGCTTCGAGGTCGGCGAGTTGATCCTTCACGCTTTGAGGCAGATCTGCGTAGGCCCTGGCCATATTCACCCAGATCGTGTCGCCGCCGCTGCGAGGGCATTCCACGCAACGCAGCATCGACGCCATCGAGGGAATCTCGCGCCACGACACGTCCGAGTGATAGATGTTCTCGCGCGCCTTCGAGGCCTGCGTGCCGCCCAGCAGGACCAGTTCGGGATGATCGGCGTGGTGCGGAAACACAGGATGCACTTCGAGCTGGCCAAACCGCCGCGCGAGCGCTACGTGCTGCGCGGGCGTGATGTCCTGGTCGCGGAAAAACAGCACCTTGTGCTGCACGAGCGCGGCGCGCAACGCGGCGATGGTCGAGTCGTCCAGCGTTTCACGCAGATCGATGCCGCTCACCTCCGCGCCGATGGCGGGCGAAACGGTATCCAGCGCGAATTGTGCGTGCGCAGGGGTCAGGCTCGCCTCGGGCGTGCCGATTGCGTTCGTCATGTCTTGTCTCCGTTATTGGGAGCCGGTGGGGCTGGCTCTGTCTGATGGTGTGAGATTAGGGCGGACACAAATCGCTGTCGTGGTCCTAAAGCAGGAAGCAGCAGCAAGCGCATGTGTGCTCCTGGGTGCTTCGAATGGAGCAAGGGTTTGCCCGCGGGCTCCTCCCTTCGATCGGGCGATCAGGCTTCGCGGTCGTGCTTTGGCCAGCGGAACAGCGGCGCTTCCTTGCGTGCGAAACGCGCCGCCGCCTCTCGCAGATAAGGCGACGTCAACGCGATGGCCTGTGCGCCCGCCTCCGCTTCGAGCAGTGCGCCGAAGTCGCGCTCGAAAGTCTGCGCGAGCAAACGTTTGGTCATCGCAAACGCATCCGTTGATTGGGCGCTCATGGCGAGCGCCAGTGCTTGCGCTCGCGCACGCAACGCTTCACTCGGCACCACCTCGAGCACGATGCCCAACGCTTGCGCGTCGTGCGCAGGAAGTTCGCGTGCCGAGTACACGAGTTCCCGCGTACGCTGCGCACCGATGATGCGCGGCAGCGTATGCAACGCGCCCAGGTCGGGCACGAGCCCCATGCGCGCGAAAGCAAGGCAAAAGCGTGCCCGCTCGCTCGCGACGATGAAGTCGGCCATCAACGCAAGGCTGAAGCCCGCGCCGTAGGCCACGCCATCCACCGCTGCGATCACCGGCTTGTCGAACGTCGCCAGGGCCGCGCACGGCCGCTGGTTCTCGATCATGCGGCGGCGCACCGTGGCCGCGTCGGCCGGTCCTTGCATCGCGCTCACGTCGCCGCCCGAGCAAAAGTCGCCGCCTGCGCCAGTCAGGATCAACGCGCGCACCGTGGCGTCGCAGCGCAAGGCTTCGACGGTATCCGCAAGCGCGGTGAGCGCCGCAGCGCTCAGAGCGTTCTTGCGCTCCGCGTTGTCGAGCGTTACCGTGGCGACGCCATTTTCAATGGTAGTCCTGATCATTTTGAAGAAATTCGAACAATCGAAATAGAACCGCCCCGCGTGATGCGGGGCGGCAGGTTGTGTTCAGTCTTCCATCGCCTCGACATAGCTTGCGAGATGATGATCGCTGTCGCCGAGCAGCGGATCGAACATTGTCAGGCGCTTGAAATAGTCACCCACCTCCAGTTCGTCAGTCATGCCCATGCCGCCGTGCAGTTGCACCGCCTGCTGGCCGACGAAGCGCCCCGCCTCGGCGACCGTGACCTTGGCGGCCGCGAGCATGCGGCGACGCTTGCGCGCGTCGGGTTCGTCCAGCGCAAGCGCTGCGACGTAGGCCATGGAGAGCGCCAGTTCCTTGTGCACGAGCATGTCCGCCATGCGGTGCTGCAGCGACTGGAAAGCAGCGAGTGGCTGGCCGAACTGGCGGCGCGTGCGCAGATACTCGCCGGTGATCTCGATCAGGCGCTCCATCGCGCCGGCCGCTTCCGCGCACAGCGCTGCGATCCCGCAGTCCACGCCGTGAGTGAGCGCCACCACGCCTGCGCCCGGCGTTCCGATCAGTGCGTCCGCGCCCAGCGCGACGGCCTCGAACGACACGTCGGCGGCGCGTTGGCCGTCCATGGTCGGATAGCCCGTCACGCTCACGCCGCGGCTTTCGCGCGGCACGAGGAAAAGCGCGATTTCGCCCGTGGCCGTGTCGCCCACGCGTGCGCTGACGATGAACGCATCCGCAATTTCACCATGCCAGACCAGCGCCTTCGCGCCATCGAGCACGTAGCCGCGCCCGACCGGCGTCGCGCGCGCGGCGATCGCGTCGAGCCGGTAGCGCGACGCGGTTTCCGCGAACGCCGGCACGACGACCTGCTGCCCCGTGGCGATCGCACCTAGCCAGCGATCCTGCTGCGCAGCGCTACCGTAACCCGCGAGTATCGCCGTTGCCATGACGCTGCACGGAACGACCGGTTCGAGCACCAGCGCACGGCCCAACTCGCGCTGCACCACGAGCCGGCTCGCCGCGCCTTCGCCGAAACCGCCGTATTCGGCGGGCGCCGTGAGGCCGAGCACGCCCATTTCTGCAAGCCGCGTCCAGATCTCGCGGTCGAAGCTCGCGCCCTCGCGCGCGCGGCGGCGCCGTTGCGCAAACGTGTATTCGCTTTCGACGAAACGACGCAGGCTGTCCGCGAGCATTTGCTGCTCTTCGCTATACGTGAAGTCCATATGCGTGTCCTAAAAGCCGATGATCATCTTCGCGATGATGTTCTTCTGCACCTCGGTCGCACCGCCGTAAATCGAGGTCTTGCGCATGTCGAAATAGGTGGATGCAGCAGGCGCCGCCCATTGCGGCCCGCTCACGGGAGCATGCGCGCCGGGTTCGAGCCATTGCGGCGCATAGGGCCAGCCGTGCGGCCCCGCCACTTCCTGCTGGAGCATGGCGATGTCCTGCTGCAGTTCCGAGCCGCGAATCTTTACGATCGACGCCTCGGGGCCGGGGCCGGGGCCGCGCCCGCCGTCTGCCGTCGCCACGCGCAGCAACAGCATTTCCAGCGCCATCAGGTTCATTTCGAGGCGGGCGATCTTGTCGCGCATGCGCGCGTCGTCGAGCATGCGGCCGCCTTTGCCGTCCGTCGCCTGTGCAGCGTAGTGCTTCAACTGCCGCAACTCGCGGTAGCAATGGCCAATGCCCGCAATGGCCGTGCGCTCGTGCCCGAGCAGATACTTCGCGTAAGTCCAGCCGCGGTTCTCCTCGCCTACGAGATTCTCGACGGGCACTTCCACGTCCTCGAACCATGTCTCGTTCACGTCGTGACCGCCGTCGAGCGTGACGATCGGCCGGACGGTGACGCCCGGCGATTTCATGTCGATCAGCAGCATCGAAATGCCTTCCTGCGGCTTCGCTTCGGAGTCCGTTCTAACCAGGCAGAAAATCCAGTCGGCGAAGTGGGCCATCGTGGTCCACGTTTTCTGGCCGTTCACGATGTACTTGTCGCCCTTGCGCACCGCACGTGTTTTCAACGAGGCGAGGTCCGATCCCGAACCCGGCTCCGAATAGCCCTGGCACCAGAAGTCGTCGATGTTCGGAATGCGCGGCAAGAAGCGCTCCTGCATCTGCGGGCTCGCGTACTTCATGAGCACCGGTCCGATCATCGTGAGGCCGAACGGCAAGAGGCGCGGCGCGCCCGCGCCCAGCGTCTCGATCTCGAAGATCAGGCGCTGCAGCGCGTTCCAGCCCGTACCGCCGAATGCCTTGGGCCACGTTGGCGCACCCCAGCCATGCGCGTTGAGTATGCGGTGCCAGCGCACGTAATCGTCCTTCTCCACGCGCTGGTGCGCCAGCACTTTCTCGCGGATATCGGCGGGGAGATGCTCCCGCACGAACGCGCGCACTTCTTCGCGGAACGCCTGTTCCGCTTCGGTATAACGCAAATCCATCTGGTGCTCCTAAGGGCGACGTTACAGCGTGCGGGCGATCAGTTCCTTCATGATCTCGTTGGAGCCGCCGAAGATTTTGCTCACGCGCGCATTCACGTAGAGCCGCGCGATCGGGTACTCCATCATGTAGCCGTAGCCGCCGTGCAACTGCAGGCATTCGTCGATGATTTCGCAGCTTCGTTGCGTGCACCACCATTTCGCCATCGCGGCCGTTTCGGAGTCGAGTTCTCCGCGCAGCACTTTCGCCATGCAGTCGTCGATGAAGGTCCGCGCAATGGTCGCGTGCGTCTTGCATTCGGCGAGCTTGAAGCGCGTGTTCTGCATGTCGAGCAGGCTCATGCCGAACACTTTGCGCTCGCGCACGTAGGCGGTCGTGACGTCGAGCGCCTTTTCCATCGCGCTGAGCGCGCCGAGCGCGACGATCATGCGTTCCTGCGGCAACTGCTGCATCAGCTGATAGAAGCCCTTGCCCTCTTCGGTGCCCAGCAGGTTCGTGCACGGCACGCGCACGTCGTCGAAGAACAACTCGGCGGTGTCCTGGCCCTTCTGCCCCATCTTTTCGAGCACGCGACCGCGCCGGAAGCCTGGCAGATCGTCCGTTTCCACGACGACGATCGACACGCCTTTAGCGCCTTTCGCCGGGTCCGTCTTGACGACCACGCAAATCAGGTCTGCGAGCAAACCGTTCGAAATAAAGGTCTTCGAACCATTGATCACATAGTGATCGCCGTCACGCACCGCACGCGTCTTGATGCTCTTGAGGTCCGATCCCGCGCCGGGCTCCGACATCGCAATGGCCGCCACGCGTTCGCCGCTCGCCATCTTCGGCAGCCACTTGTGCTTTTGCTCTTCGGTCCCGTAGCGCAGGATGTAATGCGCGACGATCCCGCTATGCACGTTCGTGCCGAGGCTCGACACCATCGCGCGCGACTGCTCGAGCGTGATGATCGCCTCGTGCGCGAACGTGCCGCCTCCGCCGCCGTACTCCTCGGGAATGCTCGCGCAGAGCATGCCGAACTCGCCGGCCTTGCGCCACACCTCGCGGTCCACGTGCTGCTGCTTCCACCAGCGCTCCTCATGCGGCACGAGTTCGCGATCGATGAACTTGCGGATCGAGTCCTGGAACAGCACGAGATCGTCCGTGATCCACGGACTGCGGTATTCAGCCATGTTCGACTCCTTTTTTGCGAGCCACGTTTTACGGACGGCCGCCGCCGACCACCAGCACCTGCCCCGTCACGTAGTTCGATTCGGGAATACACATGAGGTACACCGCGCCCGCGGCTTCTTCCGGCGTGCCGCCGCGGCCGATAGGGATCATCGCCTCGATGTTCTTCATGAGCTGTGCGTTCACGCCGACCTTGATTGCCTGCCCCGCGATGTCGATGGTCGAGCTATTGCCCTCGCCCGCCACCGCTTCGGTGAGGCGAGTCTTGATGAGGCCGAACGCCACGCTGTTCACGTTGACCTTGTAGCGCCCCCACTCTTTCGCGAGCGCCTTCGTGAGGCCGTTGATCGCGGCCTTGGCGGCCGAATAGTTCGCCTGGCCCGCGTTGCCCATCACGCCGGAAACGGAGGAGATGTTCACGACCTTGCGGAACACTTCCTGGCCAGCATCGGCTTCGGCCTTCGCGCTTTCGCGGAAGTAGTCGGCGGCGGCGCGCAGGATGCGGAACGGTGCGCTCACATGCACGTCCATAATGGCGTTCCACTGGTCGTCGCTCATCTTCTGAATGACGTTGTCCCAGGTATAGCCTGCGTTGTTCACGATGATGTCGAGGCGGCCGAACTCCTTGAGTGCCGTGCCGACGAAGCGTGTGCCGAAATCGGCTTCCGTCACGCTACCCGCGCACGCCACGGCCTTGCCGCCCGCGGCGACGATCTCGGCCACCACGCTTTGCGCCGGTTCCGCGTCCAGGTCGTTCACCACGACTGCCGCGCCTTCGCCCGCGAGTTTCAACGCAATTTCACGGCCAATGCCGCGGCCCGAACCCGATACGATGGCGACTTTGCCAACCAGCTTGCTCATGTTCTGTCTACTCCTTGTTCGTGCTTGTTCTTGATGGATAACTCAGGCATCCAGCGCAACCAGCGCCTCGCCCGAAAGCTTGATTTCGCCTTGTGCGTCGCGCGTGGTGAGCGCGACTTTCACGGTGCGGGCCGCCTCGTCGCGCTCGGTCACGACGCCGCTGCAGGTAATGGCGTCGCCCACCTGCGTAATCGCCGCGAAACGCACCGAGAACTCGCGGATGGCCTGCTGCGGCACCCAGTTCGTGAGCAGCCGCCCGAGATACGCCATGGAAAGCATGCCGTGCGCGAACACGTCGGGCATGCCCGCGCGGCGCGCGAAGTCCAGATCGACGTGGATCGGGTTGTGGTCGCCGGACGCGCCCGCGTAAAGCGCGAGCGTGAGGCGCGTGAGCGGCGCGGCGACGAACGGCGGCAGCGTGCTGCCTACGGCCAGGTCGTTCAAACGAATCGATTGCATGTTGGCTCCTGCTTCTAGCGTTTCTATCAACCGTTGCGCACGACGATCACGCTGCGCAGGTCTGCAACGGGTGCATCGTCCTCAGCATTCGTCACGCGTGTTTCGCGCACGACGAATTCCAGCGCACCGCCCTTCTTGTCATAGATGTCCGCGATGCGCGATTCGAACGTGAGGCGCTCGCCCGCGAACGCCATGCGGTGATAGCGGAAACTCTGCTCGCCGTGCAGCACGCGGCCGATGTCGATGTTCAGGCGCTCGACGGTCGCGCGCGGATTGGGCGACTCCATTTCGAGGCAGAACAGGAACGTGGGCGGCACGGGCAGCGCCGGATAACCGGCGACTCGCGCGGCTTCGTCGTCGACGTAACGGCTGTCGGTCTGGCCGGTCGCCTTCGCGAAGAAGCGCAGGCGGCCCGCCTCGACGAGTGCCGTGTGCCGCGAGATCAGCGCGCCGATGTGGCTTTTGTCGATCATCGTCGGGCCTCGCGTTACTGGCGCTCGTAGAGCGTGACCACGCACGCGCCGCCGAGTCCGAGGTTGTGCTGGAGGCCGAAGCGCGCGCCCGCGACCTGGCGGTCCTGCGCCTGCCCGCGCAGTTGCCACACGAGTTCGGTGCACTGCGCGAGGCCCGTTGCGCCCAGCGGATGGCCCTTGGAAAGCAGGCCGCCCGAGGGGTTCGTAACGACGCGCCCACCGTACGTGTTGTCGCCGTCGAGAATGAACTTCTCCGCCGTGCCCTCGGGCGTGAGACCGAGCCCCTCATAGGTGATCAGTTCGTTCGCCGTGAAGCAGTCGTGCAGTTCGACCACCTGAATATCTTCGGGGCCGACGCCCGCCTTTTCATACACCTGTTGCGCCGCCGCGCGCGTCATGTCGTAGCCCACCACCTTGCGCATGTCGCCTTCGTCGAACGTGCTGTTGCGGTCCGTGGTCATCGCCTGGGCTTTGATCACCACGCGTGTGTCGAGTCCGTGCTTCTTCGCAAACGCTTCCGAGCACACGATCGCCGCCGCCGCGCCGCACGTGGGCGGGCAGCACTGCAGGCGCGTAAGCGGATCGAACACGGCGGGCGAAGCCATCACCTCTTCTAGCGTGACGGTGTTGCGGAACACGGCGAACGGGTTGCGCGCGGCGTGCTGGCGCGCCTTCACCGAAATGCGCCCGAACGTTTCCGGCTTGATGTCGTATTCCTTCATGTAGGCACGACCGCCGCCGCCGAAGAACTGCGCTGCGCGCGGCGCGGCTTCATCGAAGCCCTGCACGTCGAGCATGGTCTTCACGAAGCGCTCCATCGGCGTGGGGCGGTCTGTGTACGCGCCCTTGAGCGCGCCAGGCACCATCTGCTCGAAGCCGAGTGCGATGGCGCATTCCACGGCCCCGCTCTCCACGGCCTGGCGCGCGAGGAAGAGCGCGGTGGAACCCGTCGCGCAGTTGTTGTTGACGTTCACGACCGGAATGCCTGTGAGGCCCACGCCGTAGATGGCCGCCTGACCCGAGGTCGAATCGCCGAACACATAGCCCACGTAGGCCTGCTCGACGAGCGCGTAGTCGATGCGCGCATCGGCGAGCGCCGCTTTTGCGGCGTTGGCGCCCATGGTGGCGTAGTCGTCGCTCGCGCCGGGCTTGGTGAACGGGATCATGCCGACGCCGGCTACCACAACCTTGTTGCTCATTTTGGATACC
The DNA here is from genome assembly GCF_038900775.1 of Paraburkholderia sp. JHI869. NCBI lineage: Bacteria > Pseudomonadati > Pseudomonadota > Betaproteobacteria > Burkholderiales > Burkholderiaceae > Paraburkholderia > Paraburkholderia sp. JHI869. The sequence continues at coordinate 60,021 of NZ_JAYMSC010000041.1, read as the reverse complement.
TGATTAAGTGGAATTGCAATTGAACGATGACGTAGCGGACCCGTTCGGATCAGCTGACCTGACGAGACTGGCTCTGCCAGTACGGTGCGCGCAGATCGCGCTTGAGAATCTTGCCGGCGGCCGAAAGCGGCATCGCCTCGCGGAACTCCACGCTCTTCGGGCACTTGTAGCCCGCGATGAACTGGCGGCAATGCTCGCGCAATGCGGCTTCGTCCACGTCGCTGCCGCTGCGCGCGACGACCACGGCGTGCACGGCTTCGCCCCAGCGCGCATCGGGAATGCCGATCACGGCGCATTGCGCAACGGCGGGATGGCGCGAGAGCACGTTCTCGACTTCGGCCGAATAGACGTTCTCACCGCCCGTCACGATCATGTCCTTCATGCGGTCGACGATGAAGAGGTAGCCGTTTTCGTCCATATAGGCGCCGTCGCCCGTATGCAGCCAGCCGTTGCGCAGCGCCTGGCGCGTTTCTTCCGGCTTGTTCCAGTAGCCAAGCATGACGTTCGCGCCGCGCACGGCGATCTCGCCCACGGTATTGCGCGGCACTTCCACGCCTTCGGCATCGACGATTTTCACGCTCACGCCGTAACCCGAGCGCCCAGCCGAGCGGTAAAGGCCGCTCGCGCGCCCTTCGGGGCCGTGATTCGCGGGCGGATTGACCGACACCACGGGCGACGCTTCCGTGAGACCGTAGGCATGAAAGAATTCGATGCCGGGCAGCGCCGCGAGCGCGGCGTCGAGCACGCCCGCCGCGATCGGCGAAGCGCCGTAATAGATGCGCTTGAGCGACGAAAGATCGCGCCGCTTGAAATCGGGATGCTCCAGCACGGCTTGCAGCATGGTCGGCACGAGCAGGATCTCGTCCACGCGGTCGCGCTCGATCGCTTCGAGCACCGCACGCGGCTCGAAGGTGGGCACCACCACGTGGGTATCGCCAGACACGAAATGACCCACTGCCCGCGCCATCGCCGCCGTGTGAAAGAGCGGCGCGGCATGCAGCGAAATGGCGTGCTTGTAGCCGCGAAACTCCGCCATGCGCGAAGTCGCCGACGACCACAGGTTCAGGTGCGACTGCATCACGCCCTTGGGCCGGCCCGTCGTGCCGCCCGTGTACATGATGGTCGCGAGATCGTTGCCGCCGCGAAACGCGTCTTCCACGGGTGGCGCATCGGCGATCAGGGCCTCATACGAGAGCACGCCTTGCGGGGCTTCGCGCTCGCCGGTGTAGACGAGCGCCGGGCGCTGCGCGGCGCTCGCCGCGATGTCCCCGGCGAGCGGCAGGAAGTGGTCGTCCACCAGCAGGATGCGCGTGTCGCAGTCGTCGAGCGAATAGACGATCTCGGGCACGCTCCAGCGGATATTCACCGGGTTCAGCGCGCCGCCGCCCCACCACACGCCGAGCATGTATTCGAGGTAGCGGTCGGAATTGAGCGCGAGCATGCCCACGCGGTCGCCCGCGCCCATGCCGAGCGACTGGAGCGCGCCCGCTAGCCGCGCCACGCGCGCGCCCAGCTCGGCGAAAGTGCGCGTGCGCTCGCCGAAGCGGATCGCGACTTCCGCCGGGTGTTGCTGCACACAGCGATGCAGGCCTTGAGTGAGGTACATGGTGTCTCCGAGCTTCTTTGTGTCGTTCTCGCCGCGCCGGTTTTATCGATCTGGCGCGGCTGCCGTGAAGTCGATGTCACTTTAGGCGCACGCCGGCCCGCTGTCCTGAGCCGAAGGGAGGATTTTGGGGCGAGCATGCGAATCGTTCGAAAGGAGTACGACGCCGGCCAGCCGCTGTGGAACAATAGTCTTACGGTTGCACAAGCAACGCAAAACAGGGCACGACCCTTCGTGCCCGGCAATAACGAACTGAGTGAGACAAGTCCGCCGCCCGGCCAGCCCGCGCGGCCGGCGGACTCGCAAGGCGCGCCGCCGCGCGCGCTGCAGAAGGAAACAGCGCCTGTGAACGTCATCGATGCCCACGCCGCAAGCGGCCATGAGAATGCTCCCCGCGGGATCGTCGCGTCGAAGCTGATGCCGCCCGCGGACAGTCCGTCACATCTGTTGCGCACGCAACTGATCGAGACGATTGCGAACGCCCATACGGCGCGGCTCGTGCTGGTCCGCGCGTCGGCGGGCTTCGGCAAGACCACCCTGTTGCAGCAGTATGCCGCGCACTGCCGAGCCCACCGCCGCGAGGTGGCGTGGCTGCGCCTCGACGCCGCCGACAATGACTTCGGGCGCTTCCTGCAGCATCTGGACGCCACGCTGCCCGGCACGCGCACGCCGCGCGCGCTCACGCTCGATGCGGACACGTTTGCGTCGACCCTGATCGAGCGCGTGGCGGCGCACGGCAAGCCGCTCGCCATCTTGTTCGACGACTTCGAGTCGGTGCAGAGCCCCGCCGTGCTCGCCTTCATGCAGGACCTGATCGCCGCCCTGCCGCCCGGCAACCCGCTCGTGGCCGCCTCGCGCGTGACGCCCGAGCTAGGCATTGGCCGCATCCGCGCGCGCGGCGAACTGCTCGACATCAATCCCGCCGCGCTGCGCTTCACGCTCGCGGAGGCGAGCGCGTTCATCCGCGAGAAATGCGCGCTGCCACTGCGCGACGCCGATATCGCCACGCTGCACCGCTGCACCGAAGGCTGGGCTACGGCCATCTATCTGGCCACGCTCTCGCTGCGAACACGCACCGATCACGCGGCCTTCGTCGCCTCGTTCTCGGGCACCAATCTCGAACTCGCGGAGTATCTCGCCGAGGACATTCTCGCGAGGCAATCCGAAGCGTGCCGCTCTTTCCTGCTGGAGACGAGCGCGCTGCCGCAGTTCTCCGCCGCGCTTTGCGACGCCGCCACCGGACGCAGCGACAGCCGCGAGATGCTGGACTATCTGGAGCGCGCGAACCTCTTTCTCGTCCCGCTCGACGGCGAGCGCAGCTGGTATCGCTATCACCGGCTGTTCGCGAGCTTCCTGCAGCACCGGCTGCGAGCCTCGCTGCCAGAACGCGAACGCAATGTGCACAGCGCGGCCGCATGCTGGTATCTCGACGCGCAGCGCCCCGTGCCCGCCATCGATCATCTGCTCGACGCGGGTGACGAAGCCGGCGCGCTCGCCGAAATCGCGCGCCATTCGCGCGCCTTGCTCGGCAGCGGGCGGCTGCGCCTGTTGATGCGCTGGCTCGACCGCATCGGCGCTGAGCGCCTGGCCACGCGGCCCGACGTCGGCCTCACTTACGCCTGGGTGCTGCTGCTGAACCGCCGCTATGCGGACGCCATGCGCACGGCGCAAAGCATCGTCGAAGGCAGCGTCGGGCAGCCCAACCAGGACAGCGTCGCCTTCGTGGCCGAAGCAATTCGCGGCGTGCTGCTCGCGCTCACCGACCAGGTCGAGGTGTGCGCGCAAATGAGCGCCGCCTTGCTCGATCGCCTGCCCGACCGTGCGAACTTCTCGTTCTACAGCCTCACCAATTCGCTCGCCTTCAGCTACGTCTGCACCGATCGCTACGACGAGGCGCGCGGCGTACTCTCGCGCGCATTGCGGCGCGCGCACGATCATCCGTATGTCGTGATGCGCACGATGGCGGAAACCATCGAAGGCATCATCGATCTCGTGCAGGGGCGGCTTGGCACCGCGCTCGCGCGGCTCGAAATCTCGGCGGCCAACGCCACGGCGAACCGCACCGTGGACTCGGGCGGCGGCCGCACGAGCGTGGACGGCGTGCGCTCGCTCGCGCTCTACGAGAAAAACGCGCTCGACGACATGACGCATCTGCTCGCCGACGCCCTGCCGCGCGCCAAGCGCGTGGGCGCGACCGACGGGCTGATCGCCACCCATGTGCTTTCGGCGCGCGCCGCGCTCATCGACGGCAATGTCGAACAGTGGCTGCGCCTGCTCGCCGAACTTGAACAGTTGGGCCGTGCGGTCAAGTCGGACCGCGCCGTGAGCGCCGCATGGCTCGAACGCACGCGCGTCGCCACGCTCGAAGGCCGCTTCGACGCCGCCGAGCAGGCGTTGCGCGCGGCCACGCTGCACGCGGACTGGGCGCGCCCGGGGGTCTCGTACCATGCGAGCGAGATCGACGAGCCCGTGATCGCGCGCTGCCGCCTCGATATCGCGCAGGGACGCTACGCGGCGGCTCACGCGGCGCTCAGCGATGCGCTGGAGTTAGCCAGCGCGCGGCGGCGTCATTGGCGCGCGCTGAAGCTGCGCGTGTTGCTCGCACTCGCGCTAGACGGCAATGGCGATCGCACCGCAGCCTTCGATATGCTCACCGAGGCGCTGCGCATGGCGAGCCACGAAGGCTTCGTGCGCGCGTTCATCGATGAAGGCGAAGCGCTCATGCGCCTGCTTGGCGCATGGGCCGAGCGCGGGCCCACGCAGATCGCTTCGCTCGGCATCGTGCCCGCGTTCGTCGCGCAGTTGCTGGACGGCGTGGCGCCCTCCCACGCACGCGACACCTCGGCCGATCTCTCGCCCTACGCCGCGGACTCCCCCGCCGACGCACTCACGGCGCGCGAACTGGACGTGCTGCGCATGCTTTCGGCAGGCCACCGCAATCGCGTGATCGCGGAGAAGCTGTTCGTCTCCGAGCTCACGGTGAAGTCGCATCTTCGCAAGATCAACGCCAAGCTCGGTGCGGGCAATCGCACCCAGGCCGTCGCCATCGGCCGCGCGAAAGGGCTGATTCCCTGATTCTGGAACCCGGACAATGAACGATCGCCTGCACGCGAATGACATCTCCCATAACGTTGCGCACGCAACCGTCATGAACGAAGACGATGCCCCGCCGGCCGGCTTCGTGGCGTTGCCGTTCCGCACTGGCTATATGGGTCAGTTCGGCACGCTGTACTTCGACGAAGCACGCGGCGTGATCGGCACGCGCGTGAGCGAGCGCCATCTGAACAATCTGGACATCGCGCACGGCGGCATGCTGGCCACGCTCGCCGACACCGCGATTGGCGCGGCGATGATACGCGCGGCGGGACGCGAACGTCCGGCGGTGACGGCGCATCTGGGCCTCGATTACCTCGGTTCCGTGCGTCCCGGCGACTGGCTGGAAGCGCACGTCGCGCTCGACAAAATGGGCGTGCGCCTGCGCTTTGCCACCTGCCGCCTGATGGTGGATGAGCGCTGCGTGCTCAAGGCCAACGCAACCTTCGCGGTGTTGAGCGCGCAGGCCTGAGCGCCGCGCTCGCGTCGCATGCGGACAGCGTGACGCCGCCGCCCCTTGCGAGGCGGCGGCGCTGTGGGTTAGCCATCGTTTATCAGTGATGGCGCTTCTGGTCCTTCGCCATGTCCTTTGCGGCCTCTTTCATGTCGCCAACGTTCTTGCGTGCCTGGCCAGCTGCCTGCTGGAGGTCCCCCTTCAATTCGCGCGCCGGGTTGTCGGTTGCGCGGCCCACGGCCTCGTTGACCTTGCCCTTCATCTTTTCAGCCGTGCCCTTCACCTGGTCCTTGTTCATGGTCACACTCCACGTAAACGCGACGGTGTGTCGCGACGCTTCGTATAGCGCACGCACTGTGCCCAAGGTGACTGGCGAGCGCGTTTTGAGGGACGCAACATAAGCAGTCAATCGTGCGCCATGGCGCGGTCGATCGAGATCTGCGCAGGCATCATGTTGACGTTCGCGTTGTGCATGACCCACAGCGACAGCCCGACGATCACCGCAATCAGAAATGCCGTGCAGATGAAGATCGCCGTATTCGACCGCTGCTCGCGCGATGCGCCGATATGCAGGAAATACACGAGTTGCACGACGAGCTGCGCGATGCAGAGCACGACGATGGCCACAAGCCCGAAGCCCGGCGAAACGACTCGAAACATCACGACGCCGAACGACGCGAGCGTGAGCACGAGCGAGAGCACCGTGCCGATCATGTAGCCCCTGAGGCTGCCGTGCGACGCGTCATGCACGGCGTGGTGAGTGGCATGAGATTGGCTCACAGGAAACCTCGCAGATAAACGAACGTAAACACACAGATCCACACGAGATCGAGAAAGTGCCAAAAGAGGCTCAGGCAGGCGAGGCGGCGGCGGACCGTACCGGACAGGCCGAACTTGAGGGTCTGGTGCATCATGATCGCGATCCACAGCAGACCCGCCGTGACGTGCAGCCCGTGCGTGCCGACCAGCGTGAAGTACGCGGAAAGGTACGCGCTCGTGCTGGGGCCGGCTCCGTCGGCGATGAGCTTGGCGAACTCGTTGACCTCCATCGCAACGAAGCCCGCGCCGAACAGGAACGTGACGGCCAGCCACACGATCACCTGGCCGCGCCGCTGCGCGTAGAGATTCAACATGGCCATGCCGAACGTGACGCTGCTCGCGAGCAGCAGCAGCGTTTCGCCTAGCACGTACGGCAGTTCGAACAGATCCTTGGCGCCCGGACCGCCGGCCGTCGCATTCGCGAGCACGCCGAACGTGGCGAAGAGCGTCGCGAAGATGAGGCAGTCGCTCATCAGGTAGATCCAGAACCCTAATGTGGTCTTGGCGCTGTCGTCGTGTCCATGACCATGGGCGTGAGTAGTAGCAGCGTGAGCCATGGTTTACGCCATCTCCTCGAATTGCGTGGGTTGTTCGAAACGCTCGATGCCGAGTTGCTTGAAGCGCGCGTTCTCGATGCGCTCGACCTCGGCGGCCGGGACCCAGTAGTCCACGTCCTGGTTGTAGGTACGCGCGATGAACGTGGCGATCATGCCGATCAACCCCACCGCCGCGAACAGCCACATGTGCCACACGATCGCAAAACCGAACAGCAGGCTGAACGCGGCGATGATGAAGCCCGCACCCGTATTGCGCGGCATATGGATGTCTTCGTACTTGCGCGGCTGCACGTAAGCGCGGCCCGCTTCCTTGTTGTCCCAGTGCTGCTCCATCGAGGTGATCTCCGGCAGCACCGCGAAGTTGTAGAACGGCGCGGGCGAAGCGGTCGACCATTCGAGGCTGCGGCCATCCCACGGGTCGCCAGTCACGTCGCGGTTCGCTTCCCGATCGCGCAGACTCACGACGATCTGCACGATGAACGAGAGAATGCCGAGGCCCACGAACACCGCGCCCACGAGCGCCACCACGAGCCACGGGTGCCACTCGGCCACTTCATAGTGGTTCATGCGGCGCGTCATGCCTTCGAAGCCGAGAATGTAGAGCGGCGTGAACGCGAGCCAGTAGCCGATCAGCCAGCACCAGAACGACACCTTGCCCCAGAACTCGTTGAGCGTGAAACCGAACACCTTGGGGAACCAGAAGCTCACGCCCGCGAGGCAACCGAACACCACCCCGCCGATGATCACGTTATGGAAGTGGGCAACGAGGAACAGCGAGTTGTGCAGGACGAAGTCCGCGCCCGGCACGGCGAGCAGCACGCCGGTCATGCCGCCCACGGCGAACGTCACCATGAAGCCAATGGTCCAGAGCGTGGCGCTGTGATAGCGAATGCGCCCGCGATACATCGTGAAGAGCCAGTTGAAGAGCTTTACGCCCGTCGGGATCGAAATGACCGTGGTCATGATGCCGAAGAACGCGTTGACGTTCGCCCCCGAGCCCATCGTGAAGAAGTGGTGCAGCCACACGAAGAACGAGAGAATGCCGATCGACGCGGTGGCGTACACCATCGACTTGTAGCCGAACAGCGGCTTGCCCGAGAACGTCGCGATGATTTCGGAGTACGCACCGAACGCGGGCAGGATGAGGATGTACACCTCCGGGTGACCCCAGACCCAGATCAGGTTGATGTACATCATCGCGTTGCCGCCCAGCTCATTCGTAAAGAAGTGCATGTCGAAGTAGCGGTCCATCGTGAGCAGCGCGAGCGTACCGGTGAGCACCGGGAACACCGCGACGATCAGGATGTTGGTGATGAACGCCGTCCACACGAACACCGGCATCTTCATCATGTCCATGCCCGGCGCGCGCATGCGCAGGATCGTCACGATGAAGTTGATGCCTGAGAGCGTGGTGCCGAGGCCCGATAGCTGAAGCGACCATATGTAGTAATCCATACCAACGGTCGGGCTGTAGCCAAGCTCGGAGAGCGGTGGATACGCCACCCAGCCCGTGGCCGCGAAATCGCCCACGAACATCGACATCATCACGAGCACCGCGCCCACTACGGAGAGCCAGAAGCTCAGCGAGTTGACGAACGGATAGGCCACGTCGCGCGCGCCAATCTGCAGCGGCACGACCACGTTCATCAAGCCGAGAATGAGCGGCGTGGCCACGAAGAAGATCATGATGACGCCGTGCGCCGTGAAGATCTGATCGTAGTGATGCGGCGGCAAATAGCCCGCCGAGTCGCCATAGGCGATGGCTTGTTGCGCGCGCATCATGATCGCGTCGGCGAAACCGCGCAGCAGCATGACGACCGCGAGAATGATGTACATGACGCCAATGCGCTTGTGATCGACCGACGTGATCCACTCGCGCCACAAATAGCCCCACTTGCCCGCGATGGTGATCGCGGCGAGCAAGGCGAGTCCGCCGAGCGCCACGACGGCGCCCGTGCCCATGATGATCGGCTCGTGCCAGGGAACGGCGTCGAGCGTGAGTTTTCCGAACATGTTTTGATTACTCCGCTGCCAGGATGGCGCTACGGTTGAGCGTGAGCGCGCCTGCACTTGTGCCAGTGACGTTGCCAGGACCCGCGTTGGGGACCGTGCCGCAAATGGGGTTGCCGTGCACGTCGCGCATGTATTTGCCGACCACGCCGTCGAAAAGGCCCGGCGCGACGTTCGAATAGAGCGTCACCGGCGTCTTTTCGCCGGGCAGCGCGAGCTGTTCGTAGGCCGCGCGGCTCAGCATCGTCGGCGACGCCTTCGCTTGCGCGATCCACGCGTCGAAGTCGGCGCGGCTCTTGGCGAGCGTTTCGAAATGCATGTCGGAGAAGCCGGGGCCGCTGAAGGCTGCCGAGCGTCCCGCATAGACGCCGGGCTCGTTTGCAATGAGGTGCAGTTTCGTCTGCATGGCCGGCATCGCATACACCTGGCTGCCCAGTTGCGGGATGAAGAACGAGTTCATCAGCGACTCAGCAGTGAGGTTGAACTCAACGGGCGTATCCACAGGAATCGCGAGCTGGTTCACGGAAGCCACGCCGTAATCCGGGTAGATGAAGAGCCACTTCCAGTTGAGCGCGACCACGTCCACGCGCACCGGCTTCGTTTGCGATTCGATCGGGCGATACGGGTCGAGCGAGTGTGTCGTGCGCCAGATGAGCACGGCGAGTGTGAGCACGATCACGCAGGGGATCGTCCACACCACCACTTCGATTGCCGTGGAGTGCGACCAGCGCGGCGCGTAAGTCGCGTTCGTGTTGGAGGCGCGGTAGCGCCACGCGAACCACAGCGTGAGCGCGATCACGGGAATCACGACGAGCAGCATCAGCCCGAGCGCGATCAGGATGAGGTTCTTTTCCTGCACGCCGATGTCGCCCTTCGGGGCGAGCAACGCCATGTTGCAGCCGCTAAGCAGCACGAGCGGCGCGCCCGCCGCGACGAGAGCGGCGCGGCGCAGGAAGCGGGTAACAAGCGGGGGACGTGATGAAGAAGGCGGGCCGGCCGTAGCGGCCCGCCCCGAGCGAGGGTCTGGATTGCGCATGTCTGGTTCCAAGGTTGACGTTCGCGCAAACCCATCCATACGTGCTCACTCTGCTGCCGCACGAGCAGCCCGATCACGCCACTACAGGGCCGCCGCAGAAGCCATACATAGCCTATATGTATGGATTTACGCGCTTCATGCACGCATGCTAAAGTAAGACATGACGCATACATCCGCGACAGAATGACACACGACCAACCTGCCGAACGCGTCGGCGGAATCAATACATGGGCCACGGCGATGCAGTCCGGCAACGGCCCGCGCTACCTGCGGCTCGCCGACTTCATCGAAGGGGCGGTGGCGCAGGGCACGCTGCGTCCCGGCGAGCGCGTGCCCGCGCAGCGCAGTCTCGCCACCCTGCTGTCGGTCGATCTGACCACCGTCACGCGCGGCTTCAACGAAGCCCGGCGGCGCGGGCTGATCGAGGCGCGCGGGCCGCTTGGCACCTTCATTGCCGCGCCGCGCGCCGAGTTGCTCCAGCGCGTGGACCTCAGCATGAACATCCCGCCCGCGCCCGTCGGCCTCGACATGAACGCGCTGTTGCGCGAGGGCATGGCGCGCGTGCTGGCGCGCAGCGACGCCGATCTGCTCATGACCTACCACATGGGCGGCGGCGGCCGCGCCGACTGGCAGGCGGGCGCGAAGTGGCTGCAGCCCATGCTCGGCCACGTCGCGCCCGATCGCCTGGTGGTTTGTCCGGGCGCGCAGGCGGCGCTCGCCGCGCTCATCGTGGCCTTCACGCAGCCAGGCGATGTCGTCCTCGCCGAGCCGCTGCTCTATCCCGGCCTGCCGCACGCGGCGGCGCAACTGGGCCGGCGCATCGAGCCCGTTGCCGTCGACGCGCACGGCATGCGGCCCGACGCGCTCGAAGCGGCTTGCCGCGGGCATGCGGCGCGGCTGATCTACCTGAACCCCACGCTGCAGAACCCGACCACGGCGACCATGCCGGAGGCACGCCGCCTGGAGATCCTGCGGGTGGCCGAGCGTTGCGGCGCGCGCATCGTCGAAGATGATCCTTACTGGCGCTTCGCAACGGATGCGCCCCCGCCGCTCGCGCGACTCGCGCCCGCTCAGGTCTGCTACCTCGCGACGCTCTCCAAGACGCTCTCGCCCGGTTTGCGCACGGCCTATCTCGCGCTGCCCGACGAAGAGGCGCACACGCGCCTCGTGACCGCGCTGCGCACCTTCTCGCTCATGGCCGCGCCGCTCACCAACTCGCTCGCCACGCACTGGATCGAGGAAGGCGTGGCCGAGCAGATCTTCGCGGACGTGAAGGCCGAGGCGCGCGAGCGCCAACGCATCGCCGCGCACACACTGGGGTCGTCGGCGGGCGCGGGCATTCATCTCTGGTACACGCTGCCGCGCTACTGGCACGCGCGCGAACTGGCCGCCGCCGCGAGCATCGAGGGCCTGGCCGTCGCGCCCTCCACCGCGTTCCAGCAAGGCCCGGAAACCGCGAACGCGATCCGCATTTCACTAGGCGCGACGGGCGGGCGCGAACCATTGCAGGCGGCGCTGCGCAAGCTCTCGGCGCTGCTGGCCAACGACCGCAGTGCGCAGGCTCAAGTGATCGTCTGAGAGGGGATCGACGCGTATTTTTTGCCTCTGGCATCGCAATTGCTACGGTTTATCGTTTCCCTTCTTCAGCGCGGCTGCGCGGCCGTGCCCACATAATGGCAAAGACGCGGCTTGGCGGCGCAAGTACACTCGTCGCAGCAGCCGGCGACCGGATTCGAGTAACCGCGCCCGCGAGGGCGCCCTAAATACGGGAGATACGACGATGGCAAACGAGCAAATGCTTGCGCAGATGCGCGACAAACCGGGCTTCATCGCCGCGCTGGACCAAAGCGGCGGTTCGACGCCGGGCGCGCTGCGCCAGTACGGCATCGCCGAAAGCGAATATAGCGGCGACGCCGAAATGTTCCGTCTGATGCACGAAATGCGCGTGCGCATCATCAGCGCGCCCGCGTTCACGGGCGAGAAAGTGATTGGCGCGATCCTGTTCGAAGCTACCATGGACGGCCAGGCGCAAGGCAAGCCCGTGCCCGCTTTCCTCTGGAACGAACGCAGCGTCGTCCCCTTCCTCAAAGTCGACAAGGGGCTGGAAGCCGAAGCCGACGGCGTGCGCCTCATGAAGCCGATTCCGGGCCTCGACGCCCTGCTCGAACGCGCGGTGAAAGCCGGCATTTTCGGCACCAAGATGCGCTCGGTGATCGAGCATGCCTCGCCTTCGGGCATCGCTTCGATCGCCGCGCAGCAGTTCGCCTTCGGTGCGCAGATTTCCGCTCACGGACTCGTGCCGATTCTCGAGCCCGAAGTCTCGATCAAGGCCCCCGACAAGGCCAAGGCCGAGAAGCTCCTGCGCGACGAACTGCTCAAGGGGCTCGACGCGCTTCCCGCCTCGCAGAACGTGATGATCAAGCTCACGATTCCCGATACGCCCGACTTCTATTTGCCGCTCATCGAACATCCGCGCGTGGTGCGGGTGGTGGCGCTTTCCGGCGGCTATTCGCGCACCGACGCGTGCGAGCGTCTCGCGAAAAACCATCGAATGATTGCCAGCTTTTCGCGCGCGCTCATCAACGACCTCACGAAGTCGATGAGCGACGCCGAGTTCGACGCCGCGCTCGCCGCGAGCATCGACGAAATCTGGAAGGCTTCGGTGCAGAAGGTCTGAACTCCGCCTGACGCCGGTCAGGGATGTGAAAACGAGATGACATGCAGCCGGCCTCATTAATCGGGGCCGGTTATACTTTCGCCTTCTTTTTCTTCCTATGCACCGGCCATGAGGCAGTTACTCTGCCTGCTCGTCCTGTTGCCGGGCCTCGTGCAAACCGCGGCCGCGCAGGCGCTGCAGCAGGCGCCCGCGAGCGACATCGTCAGCGCATCGGCTGCGAGCGACGTTGTTCCCGCAAGCTCTCCCGCCGCTTCCAGCGCCGTTTCGAAATACCTCACGCAAAAGTTCGGCATCGCGAAAGAGAAGGCCGCGCAAATCTCGCAAGCCGTCACGGGCGCCGCCGAGAAGTATTCGCTGCCGCCTGCGGTGCTGCTCGCCATCATCTCGATCGAGTCGCGCTTTCGCGAGAAGGCGCACGGCGCGAACGGCGCGACCGGGCTCATGCAGGTCGTCCCCTCGGCGCATCGCAATATCCTGCATAACAAGGATCTCACCGATCCCGAGGTCAACATCGAGGTCGGCTCGTCGATCCTCTATGGCTACCAGCGTGCCGCCGGCGGCGACCTCAACGCCGCGATGAAGAACTACGGCGGCTCGAAGGCCTATGCCGAAAAGATCCGCACGCGAGCCTTGGAGTTCAGCCGTGTGCTCGACACGGCGAGCGCGCCTGCCGCGAGCGATGCGCCCGCAAGCGTCGGGCTGGCGGCTTCGGCGGCTTCCGCCTTTGCGGCTGCGGCGGCTTCGGCTGCGATCGGCGCATCCACGCCTGCCTCCGCGGCGGCGTCGGCCTCCGCGCAGGCCGCCGTGCAAGCGGCCGCGTCGGGCAACTCGCGCTAAATCCCCAACCTGCTTCGCTCAGTCGGCGGCTATGCGTGCCGAAAACGCGATACGAAGGCGGCGTGTGCGCCAAACGTTGCGCACGTATCGATCGGCAGCGCCCCTTCCCAGCGCAAGCAGCGGCTCACCAGACGTGCAAACGCCCTCGCGCGGCTACGCCGCGAGAGGGCCGTTTCGGAACGGGATATTCCGGCGGGTCGGCTCAGGCGCCGGTTGCGGGCGTCTCGCCGTTTTCCGGTTGCTGGACCGCCGTTTCCGGCGCGTCGGAAGGTGCCTGCGGCTCCACGCTCTGGGCTTCGGGCTGCGGCGCGGCTTCGGTCTTCGCTTCGGGTTGGGGCGCAGCCTCAGCCTTCACTTCGGCCTTGGCCTCGGGCTGGGCCTTGCCCTCTTCGCGCGCCTTGGCTTGCGCCTCGGCCTTGGCCTTCTGACGCGCAAGCGCCGCATTCGCGCGGCCGACGTGCGACGGATCGATGCCGGGGCCTTCCGAGGCCGTGCCGTCCAGTTCGTAGCGCGCGCCGCCCGCGGCCACACGCTCGTGATAGCGCGGATGGTTCACATGGCGCTTGAGCACGGCGACGATCATCGTACGCTCGTACTCGGGGTGACGCGCAACGAGATCCTCGGCCACGCCGATCTTGAGCGGCAAACGGTCGCGGAAAGCCGGGTAATGCTTCGCGAACACGTTCCAGACCGTGTTGAGCTGGCGATTGCGCTCGATACGCGCCTTTTCGGCCTCGCTCAGATTCGCTGCCGGCGGCTGCTGGGGGCGTGCCGGACGACGGCGCTGCTGCGCGGCACCGCCCGACTCCGGCCCGCGAGCCGGCTTCGGCTGCTGCGGCCGGCGCGGCTGCTGGGCGCGCTGCCCCTGCTCGCCTTGAGTCTGCTCCTGCGCTCGCGCGCCCTGAGGCCGGCCGTGGCGCGAGCGCGAACGCTCGTCCTTGCCGCCGGCTGCGCCCGCAGCCGCAGAACCGTCTCTCGGCGCACGCGGGCCCTTCGGGGCGTGCGAGCCGCCATGGCCCTTCGCGCCCTTGTGAGCGGGCTTGCCTTGCGATTTTTGCGCCTGTTCTTCGGCGGGCTGGCTTACGCTGCCCCCCATGCTCTTCTTGATCTCAAGAAGGCCTTCCTTGAAGCTCAGGGTACGGCGTTGTTGCGATGCGGCTTTCACGTCCAGATCTCTTCCATATGGAACCGGACGCTATGATACCGAAAACGCGGCCGACCCAACCGGGCAATCGCTTGCCGCGGCCGGTTTCGAGTCCGCCAACGTGCGCCGCGCCACATCGCGAATCCACGCGGCGCGCGGCAAAATCCCTCGAATTTCACGCGTCAACACCTTGCGTGCGCAAGGATCGCATCCCTTTTTTCATCACGACACCATGACGATTTCGACATCCGCCCCCCGTTCCACCATTCGCGCCATCGTCACCGGCCATACGCGCGGGTTGGGTGCGGCGCTCGCGCAATCGCTGCTGCAACGGAACGTCGAAGTGCTCGGCCTCGGCCGCGGCACGCACGCCGAACTCGCGTCGCGTCATCCGGAGCGGTTCGCGCAAGCCATCGTGGATCTCGCCGACCCCGCCGCGCTCGAGCGCTGGCTGGCGGACGACACGCTCAATGCGTTCGCACTCGGCGCGCAATGCGTGCTGCTCTTCAACAACGCCGGCACCGTCGATCCCATCGCGCCGCTCGGCGCGCAGGACACGCTCGCCATTGCTCGCGCCGTGACGCTCAACGTGGCAGCGCCGCTGATGCTCGCGAACGCGCTCGCCGCCACGCCTGCGTTGGACGCAAGCGCATCGCGCCGCATCGTGCACATTTCGAGCGGCGCTGCGCGCAATGCGTATCCGGGCTGGAGCGTGTACTGCGCGACCAAGGCCGCGCTGGACCACCACGCGCGCGCCGTCGCGCTCGACGCGCCTGCCGGCGTGCGCATTTGCAGCATCGCGCCGGGCGTGATCGACACCGGCATGCAAGAGACGATCCGCGCGACGAGCGTCGATCAGTTCCCGCTGCGCGAGCGCTTCGAGCAACTCAAGCAGAACGGTTTGCTGTCCACGCCTGAAGCGGCCGCGCAGCAATTGATCGACTACGCGCTGAGCGATGCATTCGGATCGGCGAGCGTCGCAGACGTGCGCGAACTCGGCAAGGCGTGAGCACGTTGCGCGTTCAATGCACCGATAGGGTTCCCGCAAACCCTCACCGTTGAGGTTTCGCCGTTGCGCTTCACGTGAGCGCAACGCGCGGCCGTACCGCTTTCAGTCGCCGCACACCTCCCGCGAGCACGAGCAACGCGCCGACCACGAGCACATCGCCCGCGAGTCGCGCGGGCAATGAAGCCGTGACATGCGTGGCACGTAGCAGCGTGTCGATGACGTTCGAAGCGACCGCGCCACCCACGAAACAAACGAGGCCCTGCTGCCCCACGGTGACGACGGCAGGCAGCCTTTGCGCGAGCCACGCTATCCAGCCCTTGCGCACCGCCTGTGCGGCCAGCCAGGCCACGGCGGCGAAGTTCACGATGCGCACGCTGGCGAGGTTCTGTTTCATGTAGCCTGGCTGAGGGTCCAGATCGGCGAACAGCTGGATGAACGCGAACGTGGCGACGAGCACCAGCGCGAACGCCGTCAAGGTGCGGCCCGGCCATGAGACCTGAAACTCGCGCGACACGGGATAGATACGGCACAGCAGTCCGAGCATGAACATGGCCTGCCAGGCAAACGGGTTGAAGGGCCATATTGCGCCCGGCGCGGTAGGCAGATATCCCACGAGCCAGCATCCGCCGAACCACAGCACGAAGCTGCCCACGAGCGCGAGATCGGGCGAGCGGCGCGCAAGCGGCATCACGAAGGGCAATGCCATCACGAGCACGATGTACATGGGCAGCACGCCGGCCAGATAAGGCTGATCGCGAAAGACGGCGATATTGGCGAGCGTCGTGAACGGTTGCGCGGCGAAGCGCAGATAACCCGACTCTGCAACCAGCGGCGAATCCACGCGCAGCATAACGGCGGCGGCGCCCGAAAGCAGCATGAGCGCAGCGGTGCACAGATACGCGGCGTAGATCTCACGCCCGCGTCGCCAAAACCGGCGGTTGGCCGCGCCCTCTCCCTTGCGCCCGGCAATGGCGAGCCAACTCGCCGCGCACACATAGCCGCTCACAAATACGAAAACTTCCGCGGAATCGCAGAACGCGAAGTTATGCAGCATCGCATGCGAGAGCACGCTGGACGGAATGTGATCGAGTGCAATGGAAATCAATGCGAAACCGCGGAAGAAGTCGATTTCGATCGATCGCTTCGCTGCCTGACTCATTGGTGACGACTCCCGTTCGTGTCGAAGATTACGATTGAAGGGATGCACTGCCTCGATTCGATGAAGCTGTCAGCTTGATTGATGTTTTTGTAAGGATGCCTGATCGATTCGTGGCCGCATGTGCTACGCATGAAAGGGTCCCGTAAAAGGCCGCGCAACAGCGTCGGCTCACCATGCGACTTTAATGCCAGCTCGATTCGAAATGGGGCTGCGTAACCCATGGTAAGCATTTCGCGCGCTAGACGCCTCCGCGCGGTCGCGCGCGCATGCCTGAACGGTGCGCGCCGTGCACATCGAACCAGCGTCCGCCCTTTTCTGGTGCCACATCGTGCGGTGTCGCATTTGCGGCGCCGTTCGGCCATCGCGCCTCGTGGAAAGGCGCGCGAAAGCCTGCGTGTTCCCTTCGCTTGCGTCATGGCGAGTTGACGCCCGAACCGCGCCGAGGGTTCCGGAAAAAATCAGATGTTTTGTGGCCTCCCCCCAGGCTCATCCCGCCCTCGCCGGTAAAACGCGGCGAATTACTTGACACCTAAAGTAATTAGACCTACATTGACCTTGCAGACTGAACGAGACGGTGAACGAAGGAGCGAGCATGCGCATTGTTTGCATTGGCGGCGGGCCGGCAGGCCTCTATTTCGGCCTCTTGATGAAGCGCCGTCACCCCGACTACGAAATCACCGTGATCGAGCGGAACCGCCCGTACGACACGTTCGGCTGGGGCGTGGTGTTCTCGGACCAGACGCTAGGCAACCTGCGCGCGGCCGACCCCGAAAGCGCGGACGAAATCCTCGACGCCTTCAATCATTGGGACGACATCGAGATTCACTTTCGCGGCAGCGCGGTCCGCTCGTCGGGCCACGGCTTCTGCGGCATTGGCCGCAAGCGCTTGCTCAACATCCTGCAGGCGCGCTGCGAAGCGCTCGGCGTGAAGCTCGTGTTCGAATCGCAGATCACCGACGACGACGTCACCAACGCCGACCTCATCATCGCAAGCGACGGCCTGAACAGCGCCACGCGCCAGAAGTACGCCGCCACGTATCAGCCCGATATCGACTTGCGCGATTGCCGCTTCGTGTGGCTCGGCACGTCGAAACTCTTCGACGCGTTCACGTTCGCGTTCGAAGAAACCGAATGGGGCTGGTTCCAGGCGCACGCTTATCGTTTCGACGACAACACATCGACGTTCATCGTCGAAACGCCCGATCATGTGTGGCGCGCATCCGGCCTCGACACCATGAGCAAGGAAGACAGCATCGCGTTCTGCGAGAACCTGTTTGCGCGCTATCTCGACGGCCACGCGCTGCGATCGAATGCATCGCATCTGCGCGGCTCGTCGCAATGGATCCGTTTTCCGCGCGTGGTCAATCGCGAGTGGGTGCACTGGAAAACCGCGGCGGACGGAAAGGAAATACCCGTCGTGCTGATGGGCGACGCGGCGCACACCGCGCACTTCTCGATCGGTTCAGGCACGAAGCTCGCACTCGAAGACGCGATCGAACTCGCCAACAGCATGGAAGAACATCCCGCCGATCTGCGCGCTGCCCTCACGCACTACACGAACGTGCGTAGCGTCGATGTCCTGCGCATCCAGAACGCCGCGCGCAATTCCACCGAGTGGTTCGAGCATGTGGATCGCTACGCGAAGTTCGATCCGGAGCAGTTCGCCTATTCGCTGCTCACGCGTTCGCAGCGTATTTCGCACGAGAATCTGCGCGAACGTGACGCGAGTTATCTGTCCGGCTTCGAAGCGTGGCTCGCGCAACGCGCGGGCGGCGAGGCACGCGCGGTGCCGCCCATGTTCACGCCTTATACGGTGCGTGGCGTGACGTTGAAAAATCGCGTGGTCGTCTCGCCGATGGCGCAGTACTCCGCGCATGACGGCGTAGCCGGCGACTATCACCTCATGCATCTGGGCGCGCGCGCCATGGGCGGCGCGGCGCTCGTGATGACCGAGATGACCTGCGTCTCGCCCGAGGCCCGCATCACGCCCGCCTGCCCCGGCATGTATGCGCCCGAGCATCTGCAGGCGTGGAAGCGCATCGTCGATTTCGTGCACACGAACTCGGACGCGAAAATCGGCATGCAGCTCGGCCACTCCGGCGCCAAGGGCTCGACGCGCGTGGCATGGGAAGGCATCGACCAGCCGCTCGACGACGGCAACTGGCCGCTCGTCTCCGCTTCGCCGCAGCAATATCTGCGCGGCGTGAGCCAGTGGTCGCACGAAGCGAGCGCAGAGGAACTGCGCGAGATCGAGGCGCAATTCGTGCACGCCACGCAGATGGCGGACGAAGCGGGCTTCGACTGGCTCGAATTGCACTGCGCGCACGGCTATCTGCTGTCGAGCTTCCTCTCGCCGCTCACGAACCAGCGTACTGACGAATACGGCGGCTCGCTCGAGAATCGTCTGCGTTACCCGCTTGAAGTTTTCAAGGCGATTCGCGCGGTGTGGCCGGAAAACAAGCCGATTTCGGTGCGCGTCTCGGCGCACGACTGGGTGGAAGGCGGCAACACGCCCGACGACGCCATCGAAATCGCGCGCGCGTTCAAGACGGCCGGTGCGGACATGATCGACGTCTCATCGGGCCAGGTGAGCAAGGAAGAAAAGCCCGTTTTCGGCCGCATGTTCCAGACGCCGTTTGCCGATCGCATCCGCAACGAAGCGGGCATCGCGACGATCGCAGTGGGCGCGATTTCCGAAGCCGATCACGTGAACGGCATCATCGCAGCCGGGCGCGCCGACTTGTGCGCCGTGGCGCGGCCTCATCTGGCCAATCCTTCGTGGACGCTCACCGAAGCCGCGCGCATCGGCTACCTCGACATCAAGTGGCCGAATCAGTACACAGCGGCCAAAACGCAACTCGAACGCAATATCGAGCGCGAACGCGCGGCCACGGCAGCAGCGGCGGGTCTTTCGCCGATCGAGCGTTCGCAACGCGCCGAAGGAACTGTATGAGTATGAACCAGGCAATCCTTAACGATCGTCATGCAGTCGTCACTGGGGGCGGCAGCGGCATCGGTGCGTCAACGGCCGCCGCGCTCCTGCAGGCCGGCGCGCGCGTCACGCTGATGGGCCGCGACGCCGCGCGGCTCGACGCGCAGCGTACAGCGCTCGGCGGCAGCGAGAACGTGGCTTGCGTGAGCGTGGATATCACCGACGAAGGCGCCGTGAACGCCGCGTTCGCGCGCGCCGCCGAAACGCTCGGCCCCGTCGATATCCTCGTGAACAACGCGGGGCAGGCCCAGGCCGCGCCATTCACGCAAACGGACCTCGCGCTGTGGAAGCGCATGCTCGACGTCAATCTCACCGGCGCATTTCTGTGCACGCGCGCGGCGCTGCCCGGCATGCTCGCGCGCAAGGCCGGGCGCATCGTCAATGTCGCGAGTACGGCGGGCCAGGTCGGCTATCCGTACGTGGCCGCCTATTGCGCCTCGAAACACGGCGTGATCGGCATGACGCGCGCGCTCGCGCTCGAAGTCGCCACGCAAGGCGTGACCGTGAACGCCGTGTGCCCAGGCTACACGGAAACGGAACTGCTGCAGGCGTCGCTCGAACAGATCACGCGCAAGACTTCGCGCAGCGAAGCCGAGGCGCGCAGCATCCTCGTGCGCCACAACCCGCAGCAGCGCTTCGTCACGCCGGAAGAAGTCGCCAACGCCGTGCTGTGGCTCTGCGCGCCTGGATCGTCCGCGATCACGGGCCAGTCCATATCCGTTTCCGGTGGAGAAATCACATGACATCGCCCGCATCCACGCGTAAGAACGCCGCAACGAAAGCGCCGCGCAAGGGCGTTGAAAAGCCCGCCGAGAATGTCGTCGACATGGAGATGAGCACCGGCGCCGACAGCCACATGGGCCTGCGTCTGTGGCTGCGCCTGCTCACCACGACGAACCTCGTGCAAGCCGAGTTACGTCGCCGCCTGCGCGTCGAGTTCGACACGACGCTGCCGCGCTTCGACCTGATGGCACAGTTGGAGCGTCACCCTGAAGGCCTGCGCATGACGGAACTCTCGCGCCGCCTGATGGTGACGGGCGGCAACGTCACGGGCATTACCGATCAGCTCGAAAAGGAAGGCCTCGTCGTGCGCGACGTGGCCCCCGACGACCGGCGCGCCTTCGTGGTACGCCTCACGTCCGAGGGCCGCGCCCTCTTCGACCGCATGGCGGCCGCACACGAGCAATGGGTAGTGGAATTGTTCGGCGGCCTCTCGCTCGACGAGAAGTCGAAGATGCACGAGCGGCTCGGCAAGCTCAAACAACATCTGCGCAACGGCCTCGATGGCTAACGCGGCACAGAGCCAACATCCGGGAGACATATCTTGACGACACGTTCCAGCGCCGAAGCGCTCTTCGCGGGCAACCGCGTAACGCTTGCCGGTTATGAGGCGCAACACTTCGGCTGGTCGGTGCAAGGCCGCGTGGCGACCATCACGCTCAATCGCCCCGAGCGCAAGAATCCGCTCACGTTCGAATCGTATGCAGAACTACGCGATCTGTTTCGCCAGCTCGCCTATGCGACCGATGTGAAGGCTATCGTGCTCCACGGCGCAGGCGAAAACTTCTGCTCGGGCGGCGACGTGCACGACATCATCGCGCCGCTCATCGATCTGCCGATGCCCGAACTGCTGATGTTCACGCGCATGACCGGCGACCTCGTGAAAGCCATGCGCCACTGCCCGCAGCCGATCATCGCCGCCGTGGATGGCGTATGCGCCGGCGCGGGCGCGATTCTCGCCATGGCCTCCGATCTGCGCTACGCCACGGCGCGCAGCAAGCTCGCCTTCCTCTTCACGCGCGTGGGGCTCGCGGGTTGCGACATGGGCGCGTGCGCGATCCTGCCGCGCATCATCGGTCAGGGCCGCGCGGCCGAGCTGCTTTATACGGGCCGCTCCGCAAGCGGAGAAGAAGGCCACGCATGGGGCTTCTACAACCGCATTTGCGAGCCCGAGGTGCTGCTCGCCGATGCGCAGAAGCTCGCCGCCGACCTGGCGTCCGGGCCGACCTTTGCGCACGGCATCACCAAGACGATGCTGCATCAGGAATGGACCATGAGCATCGACGAGGCTATCGAGTCCGAAGCGCAGGCGCAGGCGATCTGCATGGCCACGCGAGATTTCGGCCGGGCCTATGAGGCGTTTGCTGCGAAGACGCGTCCGGTTTTCGAAGGGGACTGAATTGAACGCTGCCGTTGAAACCAACCTCCACGACGCGCTCGCGTGGCCGTTCTTCGAAGATCGCCATCGCGCGCTCGCCGCGGGAATCGAAACTTGGGCGCGCGAGCATCTCGCGCACGTGCCGCACGACGATGTCGATGCAACCTGCCGCGCGCTCGTGCGCAAGCTGGGTGAAGCCGGCTGGCTGCGCTACGGCGTGGGCGGCACCGCTTACGGCGGCCACGGCGACACCATCGACACACGCGCCGTTTGTCTGCTGCGAGAAACGCTCGCGAAGCATTCGGGCCTCGCCGACTTCGCGCTCGCCATGCAGGGCCTGGGCTCCGGCGCCATCTCGCTGGCTGGCAACGACGCGCAGAAGTCGCGCTATCTGCCGCGCGTGGCGCGTGGCGAAGCGATCGCCGCGTTCGCACTCTCCGAGCCGGAAGCCGGCTCCGACGTTGCCGCGATGGCGCTCGCCGCACGCGCCGAGGGCGACGACTACGTGCTCGATGGCGAAAAAACGTGGATCTCGAACGGCGGCATCGCCGACTTCTACGTGGTGTTCGCCCGCACCGGCGAAGCGCCGGGCGCACGCGGCATCAGCGCGTTCGTGGTCGACGCCGATACACCCGGGCTCGAAATCGCCGAACGCATCGACGTAATCGCGCCGCATCCGCTCGCGCGACTGCGCTTCGCCGGCGCGCGCGTGAAGCGCAGCCAGATGCTCGGCGCCCCCGGCGAGGGCTTCAAGATCGCCATGCGCACGCTCGATATTTTCCGCACGTCGGTCGCCGCGGCATCGCTCGGCTTCGCGCGCCGCGCGATGGCCGAAGGCCTCGCACGCGCCGCTTCGCGCAAGATGTTCGGCCAGACGCTCGGCGATTTTCAGTTGACCCAGGCAAAGCTCGCGCAAATGGCGCTCACCATCGACAGCAGCGCCCTGCTCGTCTATCGCGCGGCGTGGCTGCGCGACCAGGGCGAGAGCGTCACGCGCGAAGCGGCCATGGCGAAATGGCACGCGAGCGAAGGCGCGCAGCAGGTGATCGACGCGGCCGTGCAGCTTTGGGGCGGCATGGGCGTGCAAAGCGGCAATATCGTCGAGTCGCTCTACCGCGAGATTCGCTCTCTGCGCATTTACGAAGGCGCGACGGAAGTGCAACAACTTATCGTCGGGCGCGACTTGCTCAAGGCATACAACGCAGCGTAAGCGAGCGCTTTTCAATGGAGCCGGACGACATATGAAACAAGCCCTTCTTCCCGCAGGCTGGGTCAAGCCGCGCGGCTATGCCAACGGCGTCGCCGCGCGCGGCACGCAGGTCTATATCGCCGGCCAGATCGGCTGGGATGCGAACGCGCGCTTCACGAGCCGCGAATTCGGCGCGCAGGCCGTGCAGGCGCTGCGCAATATCGTCGCCGTGCTCGAAACCGCGGGCGGCAAGCCCGAGCATCTCGTGCGCATGACCTGGTACGTCACCGACAAGAAGGAGTACCTGGCATCGCTGAAGGAGATTGGCGCCGCGTTTCGAGAGCTGATCGGAGACTACGACATCGCGATGAGCGCGGTGCAGGTGGTTGCGCTCATGGAAGACGATGCAAAAGTGGAAATCGAGGCGACAGCCGTGATTCCCGACGACGCACGTCTCACGCGCGCATAGACCGCTGCCCACGCAACGGAACGATCAGCTCAAACAGACAGCCGGAGACGCCATGCAACCCACCGCCCATGTCGATACGTTCGCACGCGATCATCTGCCGCCCGAGTCGCAGTGGCCCGACATGCTGCTCGACAACCCCGACGTCGCCTACCCCACCCGCATGAATTGCGCGGTCGAGCTGCTGGACCGCGCAATCGAGGCCGGGCACGGCGAGCGCCCGGCCATCTGGTCGGATATCGACGGCAAACCGCAAGCGACCACGTACGCCGAGCTGCTTGCGCTCGTCAATCGCAGCGCCCGCGTGCTGGTTGAAGACATGGGACTGCTGCCGGGAAACCGCGTCCTGTTGCGCGGACCGAACACGTTGCAGATGGCGGTCGCGTTCCTCGCGTCGCTGAAGGCCGGACTCGTGGTGATTCCCACCATGCCGCTGCTGCGCGCCAAGGAGCTCAAACAGATCGCCGACAAGGCACAGGTTTGCGCGGCGTTGTGCGACGTGCGGCTCACCGAAGAACTCGCGCGCTGCATGGATCCCGCCGACGAATTCTTTTGCAAAGGCATCAAGCAGGTTTGCTACTTCCACGACGAATCACCGGGCACGCTGGAAGCGCTCGCGGCAAGCAAGCCCGCCGACTTCACGGCCTGCGACACGGCCAGCGACGACGTCTGCCTGATCGCCTTCACGAGCGGCACGACGGGCATGCCCAAGGGCTGCATGCACTTTCACCGCGACGTGATCGCCATGTGCGATTTGTTCCCGCGCCACATCCTGAGGCCCACCGCCGAAGACGTCTTCTGCGGCACGCCGCCGCTCGCGTTCACGTTCGGGCTTGGCGGCCTGCTGTGTTTTCCGCTGCGCGTGGGTGCTTCGACGGTGTTGATCGAAAAGCTCACGCCGGCGCTGCTGCTCGATACGATCCAGCGTTTTCACGCGACGATCGTCTTCACCGCGCCCACGTTCTACCGGCAGATGGCGGCGCTCGTCCCACAGTACGACCTTGGCAGCCTGCGCAAGACGGTATCCGCCGGCGAGGCGCTGCCACAGGCCACGCGCGACCTGTGGCGCGACGCGACGGGCATCGAGATGATCGACGGCATTGGCGGCACCGAACTGATTCATATCTTCGTCTCATCCGCAGGCGCCGATGTGCGCCCTGGCTCGATCGGGCGAGCGGTGCCGGGCTACGTCGTGCAGGCGCTGGACAATGACCTGCAGCCCGTGCCCCCCGGCGTGACGGCCAATCTCGCCGTGCGCGGCCCGACCGGCTGCCGCTACCTCGCGGACGACCGCCAGAGCGTGTTCGTGCGCGGCGGCTGGAACCTGCCCGGCGACGCCGTTTCCATCGACGCCGACGGCTATGTGTTCTACCAGGCCCGCTCCGACGACATGATCGTTTCGTCGGGCTACAACATCGCCGGCCCCGAAGTCGAGACGGTGCTCATGCAACACCCCGCCGTGGCCGAGTGCGGCGTAACGGGCGTTCCCGACGAACTGCGTGGCCAGGTGGTGAAGGCGTTCGTCGTCTTGCACCCCGGCTTCAGCGCGGGCGACGCCCTGGTGGCCGAGTTGCAGAATTTCGTGAAAAGCGCCGTGGCGGCGTACAAATATCCGCGCTTGATCGCCTTTATCGATGCACTGCCGCGCACCGAGACCGGCAAGCTCAAGCGCTCGGCATTGCGGTCGATGTGAGGCATCGCGAAAAGAAAGAAATACCACGTAAACCGTTTAATTTCTAACGACTGCAGGCCGGTGTCCATCGAAGGATACGCGCATAATTTTGCGCAATTATCACTAAATTGGTAAATATGCGCAAAATCATGCGCATTTCTAAACGCAAAGGTCCTCGCCATCTCGATGCGCAGAATTATGCGCAAAATGTTCTATCACCACCTATAATGCGCACCATGATGCGCAAAAAAACCGCAACCCCCTCGATTTCCAACGTCGAGCGCCTGTCAGAAGGCCTGCGCGCGACGCGCCGTGAGCGCAAGCTGACCCAGCAGGCTCTGGCGGAGCAGGCGGGCGTCGCCCGCCGCACCGTCACGAACGCGGAACACGCGGGCAACGTCGGCATACGCGAACTCTGCCGTCTCGTGAACGCGCTCGGCTACGAAGTCGTGCTTCGCCCCATGGACACCGTCATCCTCGAGGACCTGAACGACATATTCAGGGACGACGAATGACTGCCAATGCCTCATTCGACCTCGAGCGGCTCCTGCGCGAAATCCGCAATCTGGAAGTCCATACGCCGCAGGGCGTAAGCGGTTTGCTCGCGCGCGAAAGCCGCTTCGTCTTCAATTACGGCGACGTGCCGGACATGACCGCCGTTTCGCTCACCATGCCAGTGCGACGCCAGAGTTATGCGAGCGGCGACCTGATGGGCATCTTCGCGATGAACCGGCCAGAGGGCTACCTGCGCTTCGTCATCGAGGAACGGCTCGCGCGTTACGGCGCGCCGAGCGACATGTTTCTGCTCTTTCTTGCCGGCACCAATCAAATCGGGCGGCTCACGTATTCCGTGCCCGGCGAGCGCGTGCCGGAGAGCGACGGCGAGCGTCTGGATGAACTGCTTTCGTCGCCCTCGGGCCAACTGTTCGAGCGCCTGATCGACCGCTACGCGCTCGGCTCGGGTATCTCAGGCGTGCAGCCCAAGGCTGTCGTTCCGCTCGCCGCGGAAGCTGCCTCGCGCCCTGCTGAGCATACGGCGCTGCCCCTGCACACCGTGATCGTGAAGGCCGAAGGCGATGACTTTCCCGGCCTCGCGCGCAACGAATACTTCTGCATGTCGGTGGCGAAGGAGGCCGCGCTCGAAGTCCCCGACTTCTGGCTTTCCGACGACGGCAAACTCTTCGTGATGTCGCGCTTCGACCGCGAGGCGAATGGCACGCCACTCGGATTCGAGGACATGAGCGTGCTTACCGGCAAGGCCAAGTACGAGGGCAGCTACGAGATGATCGCCAAGGCCGTGGACATCTATACGCGTTCGGACCCGGCGCAGAAACGCCGCCTTTTCGAGCGCATCGCCCTCTCGTGTCTGTTGCGCGACGGTGATGCCCACATGAAGAACCTGGGAATCCTCTATATCGATCCGACCGGAGCGCGCCGTCTCGCTCCAGTGTTCGACGTGGTCTGCACCGACATCTATCCGGATCTCGACGGGCGCATGGCGTTGAGCCTCAACCGCAGCAAGACGTTCCCGCTGCCGGCGGAACTCCATGCCTTCGCCCGGCGGCTCGACCTGCGGCAGTCCGAGAGCGAGGAGATCATGGGCCGCCTGCACGACGCTTATCTCACAGTCGCCGAACGCTTTGCAGACGACCGGCGATTCCACGAAGGCGATCTGCTGGCAAAGATCCGCCGCGCCGTCGAACGGCCGGGCGTCAAACCCGTCTCGCGCCCGAAGCTGGTGCGCTAGGCGCGCGAGCACTGGCATCGACCTTTGCCCGCCTACTGCAGCGCGAACGCCATGCGTTGAGCCGCCGCGTCGTAACGGCACACAACTTTGGCGCCCTCTTTCACGCCGCCCTTGAGCATTTCCTTCGCCAGTTCGTTCTCCACCGCCTGCTGCATCTTGCGCTTCAACTCGCGCGCGCCGAATTCCGGCCGATACCCATCCGAGGCCAGATAGTCGATCACGCTGTCGTCGAACGTCAGGTCGATGTCCTGGCTGCGCGCCATGCGCCGGACCTGTTCGAGCTGCAGCCGCACGATCGAGCGCAGTTCGTCGCTGGTGAGCGGCTGGAACATGATGATTTCGTCGATGCGATTCAGAAATTCCGGCCGGAAATGCTGGCGCAACTCGCCCATCACGGCGCTCTGCATCGACCCTTCGGCGCTCGTGAGGAAACCGGGTCCCGAGCGCTTCTGCCCCGAGACCACGTCGGAGCCGAGATTGCTCGTCGCGATCACGACCGTATTGCTGAAGTCGACGACGCGACCCTTGCCGTCGGTGAGGCGTCCGTCGTCGAACACCTGCAGCAGCACGTTGTAGACATCGGAGTGCGCCTTTTCGATCTCGTCGAGCAGGATCACGCAATAGGGCCGGCGGCGCACCTTCTCGGTCAACTGGCCGCCTTCGTCATGGCCCACATAGCCCGGCGGCGAGCCGATCAACCGCGACACCGCATGGCGCTCCATGAACTCGCTCATGTCGATGCGCACGATGGCGTCCTCGTCGCCGAACACCACTTCGGCCAGCGCCTTCGCAAGCTCCGTCTTGCCGACGCCCGTCGGCCCGAGGAACAGAAAAACCGCCGTGGGACGCCGGCCGCGCCGCAGCCCGGCGCGCGAGCGGCGCACCGCGTCGCTGACCGCAACGATGGCCTGCTCCTGGCCGATCACGCGCTCGTGCAGCCGCTTTTCCATTTCGAGCAGGCGCGTGCGCTCTTCGGCGGTCAACTGCGTGACCGGCACGCCAGTCAGCTTCGAAACGATCTCCGCGACATCTTCGCTCGTCACATCGGAAGTCACGGTGCCAAGCTGCCCTTTCCAGTCATTGGTGGCTTGCGCGAGCGCCTTTTCCTTGTCGGCGATCGGCTCGTCCAGCGTGTGCGCGCGCTCGAAGTTCTTGCGCGTCGCCGCGTAGTCCTGCTCGCGCCGCAACTGCGCCAGTTCCGCCTCGAGTTCGAGGATCGCGGCGGGCCGCGAGGTGGCCGAAAGATGCACGCGCGCCGCCGCCTGGTCGACAAGGTCGATGGCCTTGTCGGGCAGGAAGCGCCCCATCACATAGCGGTCCGATAGCTCGGCCGCCGAAACGAGCGCGTCGTCGCGGATGGTGACGTGGTGATGCACCTCGAGCTTGTCGCGCAGGCCGCGCAGAATGTTGATCGTCTGATCGACGCTCGGCTCGGAAACGAACACGGGCTGAAAGCGCCGCTCAAGCGCCGCGTCTTTTTCGATGTACTTCTGGTATTCCGAAAGCGTGGTCGCGCCAATGAGGTTCAGTTCGCCGCGTGCCATGGCCGGCTTGAAGACGTTGGCGATGTCGAGGCCGCCTTCGCCGCCGCCCTGACCCGCACCGACGATCATGTGCACTTCGTCGATGAAAAGCACGAGGCTCTCGCGCTGCGCCGAGATTTCCTCCATCACGCCTTTCACGCGCTCTTCGAATTCGCCGCGGTACTTCGCGCCCGCAATCAGCGCGTTGACGTTCAGCTCGACGAGTCGCCGCCCGCGCAGCGATTCGGGCACGTCGCCGTTGAGCATACGCTGGGCGAGGCCTTCGGCAATCGCCGTCTTGCCCACGCCCGGTTCGCCGATCAGCACCGGGTTGTTCTTGCGCCGGCGCGCGAGCACTTCCACCACGGTCTCGATCTCGCTCGAACGGCCGATCACGGGATCGAGCTTGCCCTCGCTCGCGAGCGCGGTGAGATCGCGGCTGTACTGATCGAGTTGCGGCGTCGCGCTCGGGCCTTTCGCGGCCGGCCGCTCGCGTTTGTCGCCTTGAGCCTCGACGAGCCGCTGCAACACCTTCTGGGGCGTGACGCCGTAGCGGCCCAGCAGATGGCCCGCAAAACTTTCCGGCACCTGCGTGAGGCCGAACAGCAGATGCTCGGGCGCGACGTAGCTGTGGCCCAGTTCGCGCGAGACGAGAAATGCGCGGTCGAGCGCGCCCTTCAGGCGCGGCGAGACGCCGATGCGGCCGTCCTCGGGCGCGCCTGCGCCTTCGCTCTTCTGTGCATTGGCGTCGATAAACGCGCGCACGTCGTCGGGCTGAATGCCGAGACGCTTGAGGATCGCCGCGCCAGCGTCGTTGCCCGCGAGTTCGTAAAGCAGATGCTCCGTGTCGACCTCGCGCCGCCCGAACTGCACGGCTCGCTCCGCCGCGCGCTGGAGCAATTCACGCGCCACGTCGCTGAAATAACGCTCGACGATGGCGCCGTCGCCCGCTTCCATCGCTTGTGGCGCAGGTTCGGCGGCCGGGTCGCTGGCGTCGCCTGCGCCGTCCGCCTGCTGCGAGGCGCGAAACAGCGCCTCCAGCGGGCTCAGGGTGCGCTGATGCCGCGTGAGTTGCGCGTAGTGATAGTCGCAGACATCGAGAAAACGCCGCCTGCCGTCCTGCAACACGGCGACCCGCACCGTCGCGGGGCGCACGCCGCAGATATCGCAGTTGAACTGAGCCATTTCGTCTCCTTGGAAGCCGTGCGCGGCACGCGCGCATACGCTGCCCGAGACCAGGAGTGGCACGAGGCATGCCCACGCGAGCGCCGCATGAATGCTCTAACGAATGCCGAAGCGAAGTTCAGACGTCATCGTAGCGTCGATTCGAACTGCGCGTCGTCAAGGAGACGTTTGCTAATCGATTAAGTGGCCTGCGCCGCGTCAAATGTCCTGGCTGGCAGCCGGGTTGGACGCATCGCGCGATTGCGCCGCCGGGTCGCGTATCCACGCGCTCAGCAAGGTGGACGAAACGGCGAGGATCACCGGCCCGATGAAGAGCCCGACGATGCCGAAGGCGAACAAGCCGCCGAGCACGCCGGAGAGAATCAGCAGCATCGGCAGATTGACGCCGCGGCGAATCAGCACCGGACGCACGAGATTGTCGAGCATGGCGACCATCACGGACCACACTGCGAGCAGGATGGCCGTGATATGCGCGTCGTGCACGAACAGCCAGATCACACCGCCGAGCAACGGCAGCGTCGGGCCGATCTGCGCGAGACAGAGCATGAGCATGACGGCCGTGAGCACGCCCGCACCCGGCACCCCAGCCACCCACAGGCCGATGCCGCCGAGCGCCGACTGCAGGATCGCCGTGACGACGATGCCCAGCGCCACCGCGCGAACCGAAGCGCCCGCGAGCTTGACGGCCTGCTCGCCATAGACCGGCGTGAGTCGAACGGCGAACCGCGTGACGTAGTCGGCAGCATGTTCGCCATTGCTGTAGAGAATGCCCGTGATGATGACAGTGATGAACATGTGCATGACGAACACGCCCACCGAAGCGGCATGGCCGATCAACCAGTGCGCCACGATCGTGGCGTACGGCTCGAGCTGCGCAAGCAGGCCGCCAGGGCCAGCGTCGGAGAACTCCTTCCACTTGCTGGTAATGCGAGAGCCGACCACCGGAATGTCGCTGACCCATTGCGGCGGCGCCGTCAACGCATAGTCGGGCAGCTTGCGGATCAGGTCCATGATCTCGCTGCCGTGCAACGCGAGCGTCGAGATGGCTTCATAGAGCGGCAGGACGATCACGACCAGCAGGATCAGCAGCATGACGAGCGTGGCGAGCCAGCGGCGGTTGCCGCAGCGCCGCTCGATGGCCTTCATGGCGGGCCAGGTCGCGACGACGATGGTCGTGGCCCAGATCAGTCCGGGCAGGAACGGGCGCATGACGTAGAGCGTGCCGATCGTCAGAGCGCAGAGTATGGCGACAACGAACAGGATGCGGGCAAGGTCCGGCGTGGCTTGCGGCTTCACTTACTTCTCCTCACAGCAGGGCGCGCCTCATGGCGCCGACGCGCTAGTCTATATCGGATACGCTACGAATCCCTTTTGAAAGTGTCGCAGCGGCCCGCCCGGAACGCACCACTCTGGAATAATGGCCCTTTCCAGGTTTTCCCCGACCCTGCAACGAAGAAGAGCCAGCCATGTCCGCAACCGATACGAAACTGCCCTGCGTGCTTCTCACCAACGACGACGGCATCGACGCGCCCGGCCTCGCCGTGCTCGAAGCCGTGGCCGCCGAACTCGCGCATGAAGTCTGGGTGGTCGCGCCCGAACACGACCAGAGCGGCACCTCGCACTCGATCAGCCTGCATACGCCGCTGCGCGTCTCCCGGCGCGGCGAGCGGCGCTTCGGCGTGCTCGGCACGCCCGGCGATTGCGTGGTGATGGCGGTGCGCCAGCTCATGGGCGATGTGCGCCCCTCGCTCGTGCTCTCGGGCATCAACCGCGGCGGCAACCTCGGCGTCGAGACGATGTTCTCGGGCACGGTGGGCGCTGCGATGACGGGCCTTTTGCTCGGCCTGCCGTCCATCGCCTTGAGCCAGACCTTCCGCGACCGCGAGCGAGTGCGCTGGGACACCGCACGCGCACTCGCACCGGACGTGATTCGCCGGCTCGCCGCCGTGGCGCACGATGCGCCCGTCTGCCTGAACGTGAATTTTCCCGATATCGACGCGAGCGCCGCCGGCCCGCTCACGGTCACGCGCCAGGGCGTGGGACTCGTGCAGGGCATCGACGTCGTGCCGCAGATCGACCCGCGCGGCATGGATTACCACTGGCTGCGCTTCAATCGCGGCCCGCGCGAAAACGGGCCCGACAGCGAAACGGCCGTGGTGAACTCCGGCCGCGTTTCGGTCACGCCGCTGCATTTCGACCGCACCGACGAAAAGACCTTCGCCACGCTGGAGACGGCGCTCGGCGCTGCCGCCTGAACATGGCTCTGTGATTATTCGCGCGCGGGGGCCGTCATCGCCCGCGCGATCGCGTCGCGAATGTCATCAGGAATGCCAATCGACTTGTGAGTGTCGAGCGAGGTGGTCACGATGGTCTGGCGTGCCGCCATGCGCAGCACGCCGTCCACGCCCGTGCAGGCCCACGCGAGCGTAAGCGAGGCCCCGCCCAGGCGTTCGACGTCGAGCGAGAGCCAAACCTCGTCGCCCATCTTGCTCACCGCCTTGAAATCCACTTCGAGCCGCACGGTCGGCATACCCACGCGCCGCCCGCCTATTACGCCGTGATAGCCCTCCTGCGGCAACAACTCGTCGATCCACGACTCGACCAGATCGTTGAAGAGGACGAAATACTGCGGATAAAACACGATGCCGGCAGGATCGCATTCCGAGAAGTGAATCTTGTGTTTGCGGCGGTACGTGGGCGTCGCCATGCGTGTGTCTCCTTTCATGCCTGCTCGTCACTGCCCGCGCCAGCGTCAAATCACGAGCCGAGACACCTTCACGCCTTCGACCGACACCCCTGCCATGAGACCCGCATTGGTCAACACGAACGCTTCCACGGGGCTCGTCGCAGTCGAGGTATCGACGTTGCCGTTCGCGCCCACGGTGACGACCGCCACCGTGGCGTCCGCGCCTGCCGACCAGCCCTGGCTGCTCGTGAAATCGTTGAGCGCCACCGGGTTCATGAACGCGAAGATGATCGCCTTCGACTGCGCGCCGATCTGCAGGCCGAACGAGCCCGCAATGGTGCTGTAGTAGCCGGTCGTGCGTCCATCCACGCGCAGCGCGCCGGTGCCGTACTGCCCGCCGAACCAGAAGCCCGCCGAAAGGACCTGCGGAAAGACGAGCACGCCGCTCGACTTCGAGATCAGTTCCTGCGACCCGCTCACCGTGCTGAAAAGGCGGGCGAGCGTGGCGTCGACGCCGGCGTCGATCGAATTGCGCTTCGCCGTGTTCTGCGAGGCGCTGTCCTGCCCGCCGAGCGGCGTTGTCGTGCAGCCGGTGAGCGCAAGGCCGCTGGCGGCGAGCGCGGCGCTGGAGCTGAGGAGAAATTGACGTCGGCGCATTAGGGAGTTCCTGTGCAAATGGGGCTTCGATTGCTCGCGCCGGCCGATCGTGGACAGTCGGACCGCGCGCAAAGCGCTACAGGATAGCGCGCATGGCCGTCGCCGGGGAAAACCGGCATTGTGCCCGGCTGCGGCGGCCATGACCGCTCATCCTTGGGGGTATAGGACCATGCATCGGGCATCGAGTTCTCATAGAGATGTAAGGAAATCCCCACCCGCGGGGGTTTCGGTGCAACGCAGCATCGTCCCGCTTCTTCTGCTGCTTCTTCTGCCGCTTCTTCTCCCGCTTCTTCTCCCGCTTTTCGAATTCCTTCGATATCGCCAGGCCGACCCCGGTCGCAACATGGTGGACATGTCGAGGCGCAGGCTGCGACTGCCCACCCAGCCGCGTCACGGCTCATCCCCGGAAGAGATTCGCCATGTACCCCAGCACGCCAGACCGATCGACCCAACCGCACAGGCCCACGCTCACGCGCGTCTGCGACCGCCTGAGCGGCGCCGGCGTCTATCTGCTGCCACCGCTCTACGTGGGCTTCGTCGCCATGCTGTTCCTGCTCTGCCAGGCCCCGGTCGGCGCCGTCTGGCTGCTGACCGCGGCGGGCGCGCTCGCCGGGGCGATGAGCCTCTGCTCACTCGTCTTCTACGCGGCCAGCAGCGCGCGAGTCGCCTCGCGCCAGCCGGCAGCGCTGCGCGCCATGGCCTCCCACGGCACGGTACGCCTGGTGCCGCAGCGTTTCGTGCAGATGACCACGCGCACCTGCAGCCAGCACTGCGCCGGGACCGATGGCGCGCGCACGCGATTCACGGTGTCGTGCTTTCACGCACACTGCAACGCAGGCAACCCAGACAAGGAAACCGCCCGAGCGACCAACTGAGTCCCGCACCGTCAAATCAACGCACATTACGTGTAGGCAAACTCCGATAACGATCAGTAATCCCTGACTTATAATGACTCAGACCACGACAGAGCAACGCGCGCGCTGAATCTGGGCTCTGTGGGTCTCGCCCTCCGGCTCATCCGACTTCAGGCGACACGCTCACGACCATGACGAATGCAACGCAAGATGTGCGGATCGTGGTGGCCGACGACCATCCGGTCGTGCTGACAGCGATCAGCGATTACCTCGACGGCATGCCGGGCTTCAGGGTGGTCGCAAAAGCCACTACCGGCGCGGGGCTCATCGACGCCTTGCGCGACACCGAGTGCGAGCTGATCATCACCGACTTCTCGATGCAGGGCGACGTCGAAGACGAAGACGGCCTGCGCCTCGTGAGCCGCTTGCGGCGGCTCTTTCCCGACACGCCGGTGATCGTGTTCACGATGGTCACCAATGGCGGCATCCTGCACCAGCTTGCGCAACTCGGCGTGGCCGGGCTCATCGGCAAGGATGAGCCGATTCCGGCGCTCGGCGAAGTCTGCCGGCGCGCGCTCGTGGAACCGGGCACGGCGCTTTCCGCGCGGATTGCCGAACGTCTCGCCAAGGAAGGGTCGACCGCCGACGAGTTTCAGCGCAACCAGCCGCTGTCGCCGCGCGAACTCGAAGTCGTGCGGCTCTTCGCACTCGGCCTGAGCGTCACCGAAATCTCGAAGCGGCTGAACCGCTCGGTGACCACCGTCGCCACACAAAAGCGTGCGGCCATGCGCAAGCTCCATCTCGAATCGAATGCCGATCTGATCCGTTACGCCGGCGAGCACGGATTCGCGTGATGCCACGCTCGCGACGCCTGGACGCCTCGACGCAAGCCTCGCCCTACGAGGCGCTCAAGGCGCTGGAGCGCAATCTGAAACGCGAGCGGCGCGTCTTCGCCATGCTCACCGGCCTGCTGATTTTCGCGGCGCTGTGCATGGCGGCGATCGCGATCGGCAGTGTCGGGTTCGCCACGCTGCGCACGCAGGCCCTCGAAGCCGCAAACCGGAGCGCACAGGCGAACACGCGCATCGAGCGGCAGTTCGCGATGATCGGCACGACCGCTGTGCTCCTCGTGCTCGACAACGCTTCCCCGTTCGCGGCTCAGGTGAACGCCGCGGCGGCGGCGCGCTGCGCGCCGACCTTCGAAGGTCTGCCGGGCGCACCGGATTTGAGTACAGTGTGCGACCGATTCGTCGCTGCGGTCTCGACCGTTTCGACCGATGTGCCGATCATGCTGATGCGTATCGACGGCAGCGCCGCGTACGGCCACAGTCTCGCGCCAGGAGGCACGCCGTTGCCGCCCGCCGACGCCGCGCGCTTGCTGGCCGACACCGTGCACCTGCGCATCGTGGCCCGTGGCCAGAACATCGTCGCCGTGGCCAACGCGATCAAGGTCATCTGGTTCCGGCCGCCGCCGGCGCTCGGCTTCGCGCCCAATCTCGTGCTCGGCGCGCTGACGGTGTCTCTGGACGGCAAACCCTACGCATTCGCGATCTCCAGTGTGAATCTCGACACGTTCGGCCGCTCCGGCGCGGACCATGCGCCCGCAATCGAGCCCACCCTGTTCAACGTCGACGGCGCCATGCTCGCGGGCCCGCTTTCGCCTGCGGGCGCACAGTATCTCGACCGCGTGGTCGCATCGCTGACTCCCGGCAGCTTCCATATGCTGCCGAGCTTTGGCTTCGTGCTGCGCGAGCCGCCGCTCGCGCGCGACTTCGGCCACTACATGATGGCGATCTCATGGAGCAATCTCTTTGACCTGATCAGCACGCCGGTCCTCGTCATCCTCGCGCTCACGGCCGCCCTCGTCGCCATGCTCCTCGCGCTCTCGCGCTACTGGAACCGCCGGGTGCTCGCCCGCACCTACGACGAGGCGACCCGCGCGCTCGAAGGCGAGTTGCTCAATCACCTGCTCGTTCATGCCACGCCGGTCGGGCTGTGCATCGTCAGGCGCAGCAACTTCGAGATCGTCGTGGCGAACCAGATCGTGCGCAACGTGCTCGGCCTCGACGAGCACGCAACGCGTCTGCCGAGCGCCCTGTGCGCGGAATTCGAAAAGCACTCTCCGTGGCCCGAAGCCGCGACCCACGGCGAGAAGACCCCGGTGTACGAGCTGCCTTACTCGCTCGAGCGCACCGGCGAGGAAGGCCTGCATCTCGCCATCACCTATGCGAGCGCCACCATGAACCACGAAGACGTGTTGTTCTGCGCGGTCGCCGACATGTCGAAGCACTACGAGGTGGAGCGGCTGCTGCGCGAAGCGAAGCGCCTGAGCGACGAAGCCGCGCGTGCGAAAGTGAGCTTCTTCGCGGCCATGAGCCACGAGATCCGCACGCCGCTAGGCTCGCTCGTCGGCAATATCGAACTGGTCGCGCGCGGCCCGCTCGCGCCGGAACAAGGTGCGCGCGTGCAGGCCATGCAGATTTCGGCGGCCGAACTGCTGCAGATCGTGAGCGACGTGCTCGACTTTTCGAAGATCGACGTCGGCCAGATGAAGCTCGTCGAAGCGCCCGGCTCGATCGCCGGCCTGCTCGTGCGTATCGCGCTCGCCCATGCCCCGCTCGCCGTGCGTCAGCATCTGCCGTTCTATCTCGTGATGGACCGCGGCATTCCGGACCAGCTTCACTTCGACGCCGTGCGGCTCGCGCAGATCGTCAACAACCTGCTCAGCAACGCGTTCAAGTTCACTCGCTCCGGCAAGATCGTGCTACGCGCGCGCTGGCGCGAAAGCGCGCTGGAGATCAGCGTGAGCGACTCGGGCGGCGGCATTCCTGAAGACCTCAAGCCGCACCTGTTCCAGCCGTTCACGCAAGGCGACGCCCAGAAGCTCACGCAGGCGCGCGGCACCGGCCTCGGGCTTTCCATCTGTGCGCGCCTGACCGAGCTGATGCGCGGGCGCGTCGCGCTCGACAGCACGCTCGGGGTGGGCACGCGCGTCACGGTCACGCTGCCACTGCGCCCCGAGGGCGAAGCCACGGCAGGCGAAGCATGGACGCTGCCCGACGCGCATCCCGCCATGTTGTGCCGGGCGCCCGAGAACCACGAGTGGCTCGCCAATCTGTTCGACGCGCGCGCGAGCACGCCAACCTTCCTGAGCCTCGATGAGCCGACGCACGAGGGCGCGTTCGACTACCTGCTCGTGACCGACGAGTTCACTCGCGAAGACGTTGCACGGCTCTGGCCTACCGGCACGAAAATCGTGTGGCTGCGCCAGGACGGCCCGCTCGTACCGCTCGAACTCGCGGGCGGCGCGGTCGAAGTGAGCTTGTACAGCCTGAGCGCCATCCGCGCGGCGACACAGTTGCAAGGGCGCGGCGCGGCGTTGGCCGGTGAAGCGCCGCGCCCCGCCGGCATACCCGACAACGTCGAACATTTTGCAGCCCTGAATGTTCTGATCGCCGAAGACAATCTGCTCAATCGCGGCCTGTTGCGCGACCAGTTGCGTACGCTCGGCGCAAGCGTGGTCGAGGCGAAAAATGGCGAAGAAGCGCTCGCCCGGCTCGACGAACATGACGTGGATCTCGTGCTGACCGACCTGAACATGCCGGGCATGAACGGCAACGCGCTGCTCCAGGCGGCGCGCGCGAAGTTCCCGCTTCTGCCGATCTACGCAGTGAGCGCCGACGCGCTACCCGAACAGATCGCCCAGGGGCGTGCACTGGGCTTCTCGGATTACCTCACCAAGCCGCTCGCCCTCGCGGAGCTTGCCCGCGTGCTGGCCTCCGTGACCACGCAAATCCACGCGGGGCAGGAAGTTCGAACGGCTGAAGCGCCCACCGAGACAGTTGCAGAGGATGCCGAACCAATGGCAGATGATGAGCTGCCCCGCTTCCCGGCCCTCATGCCCGCGCTCGCCGACCTCTTCGTCGAACAGGCCGGGCGCGACATCGCCGAATACGCGGACATCTCGCAGAGGCGCGACTTCAAACGCTTGCGCGAATGGGCACATCGCGTGTCGGGCGGCCTTGCGGTGCTAGGTCCGTCAATGCTCAACGAAGCCTGCCTCGAATTGCGCGCGACACTGCGCGAGACAGGTGAATGGACCGACGATGTGAGCGATCTGTCGGCGGCCGTCGTCGAAGAGCTCGAAGCGCTGCGCGCGCTCGCCGCGCACCGCGACGCTGTGTGAGCGTGAGTGGGGTGCGCACCGCCACGTGACGCCGCGCAACTCGATGCACTACCGCGCTGCGGCAGTGGTGCGTGCGCCTGCAGAACATCGCGCCGCGCTTATTGCCACCCTCAGGGTGGCGCGCCTGCGTGCCCAAACGCGAAATGCCGTGTTAGACTCCGCCGCGCAATCATTCTCATTCTCATGAATTCACGCAAGCATTCACTGCTGACCGCATGGCTTGGCCTCGTCGCCATGTGGCTCATCGTGCTTGCGCCGCTCGTGAGCCAACTCGTCGCCGCGCAGCACGCGCATGAGCCGGACGCCACGCTCTGCTCGGCCATCCAGCCGGCCGGGGCCAGTGGCGCGCCGCATCTTTCGCACGACGATGCATTCGGCGCATGCGGCTACTGCCATCTGCTCGAACATCAAGTGGCGATGCCTTCGATCGCCGCGCCCGAGCCGCTGGCCGCCCTCGTTCTCGCGCGCGAGACGATCGCGCCGCCCGTCACGCACGACCTCCCCTTAGGCGCCTTCCCTTCGGGCAGACCGCGCGCCCCACCCGTCCTTTCCTGAGTTACGCCGTTACCGTCCGGCCGATCGCGATCTGATTGCGTGCGCAACGAGCACGCTCGGCGCGCGCGGCCGCTCGATTCCCGCTTTCAGGAAGACCTTTCATGTCCACGCTCGCCACGCGTGGCGCTGGCGTTCGCTCGCGCGAACGTGCAACGCCGCGCGCGCGGCAATACGCCGGGCGCTTCGCGCTCGCCATGTTGCCGCGCGTCTTGCCGCTGCCTCTTATTGCGCCCATCGCCGTTCACGCAGCCCTTGCCGCCGAGGCGCAAACGCCCGATGCCAACCCGGCCGCGACGCTGCCAACCGTCACGGTCAGCGCCACCGCACGCGGCACCGCGACGCCCGCCGTCGACCCCAACCTGCCCGCGACGGTGGAAACCGTCACGCCTGCGCAATTCGGAAACTGGAACGTCGTCAATACCGAGGACGTGCTCAAGTACCTGCCGAATCTCGCCGTGCGCAAGCGCTACGTGGGCGATCTGAATTCGATCATCGCCGTGCGCGGCACGAGCAACACGCAAAGCGCGCGCGGCCTCGTCTATGCCGACGGTCTGCTGCTCTCCAACCTGCTCGGCAACAGTTACAGTTTTCCGCCACGCTGGTCGATGGTGTTCCCCGACCAGATCCAGCAAGTGGATGTGATCTATGGGCCGTATTCCGCGCTCTATCCCGGCAACTCGCTCGGTGCGACCGTGCTCATCACCACGCGCATGCCGAAGCAGTTCGAAGCAAACGCGGACGTTAAAGCGTTCACCCAGCATTTCAGCCTTTACGGCGTGAACCAGAACTTCAACGGCAGCGAGACGAGCGCTTCGATCGGCGACCGTATCGGCAAGTTCTCGTATTTGCTCGGCGTGAACCACCTGGAGAACACGAGCCAGCCGCTGCAATTCGCCACGCTCGCGCAGTCGACGAAACCCGCCCAACCGGGCGACACGCCCGTGCATGGCGCGTATTTCTACAACAATCAGACGAACACGCCGACGGTCGTGCTCGGCGTGAACGGCGAAGGCATGCAGCACACGGTGCAGGACCAGTTCAAGCTGCGCATGCAGTACGACTTCACGCCCACCGTGCAAGGCGGCGTGACGCTCGGCTATTGGCACCAGACCTACAACAACGCTACATCGACCTTTCTTTACGACGCGAATGGCAACCCCGTGTACAGCGGAAAAGTGTCGATCAACGGCTACGAATACACCGTACCCGCCGCAGCGTTCGCACCGAGCCGCGGCTGGAGCGAAAACTGGCTGTATGGCGCGTCGCTGCGCACGCATCAGGCAACGGGCTGGAACGCGGAAGCCATCGCTTCGTACTACGACGTAAGCAACAGCGTGGCGCGCACAGCGAATGCGGGCGGACCTGGCAACGGCCCCGGCGTCATGACGCTGGGCGACGGCACCGGCTGGAAGACCCTCGACCTCAAGGCGACGTGGACGCCCGCCACGCCCGAAGCCGGCCTCGCCGCGCACTGGCTCACGTTCGGCTATCACTACGACGACTACGCGCTCGACAACCGCACGTACAACACGCTCGCGTGGCGCGACGGCGGCGGGGAAAGCTTCGCCAATGCATTCGCGGGCAAGACCGAAACCCAGGCGGTCTACGCACAGGACGCCTGGCGCTTCCTGCCGCGCTGGAAGCTCGTGTACGGCGTGCGCTACGAAAACTGGCGCGCATACGACGGCTATCAGGCACTCGGCGGCGTGAACGTGCCTTACGCGAACGTGGGCGATCATCACTTCTCGCCGAAAGCCTCGCTCTCGTACGACGTGACCGACGACCTCACGCTGCGTGCATCGATTGCGCGCGCCTACCGCTTCCCGACTGTGAGCGAGTTGTTCCAGGGGCAGGTGAACGGCTCGTCCATCGTCAACAACAATCCGAACCTGCGGCCCGAAGACGATCTCTCGAAAGAACTGAGCGCTGAATGGGCGCATTGGAACGGCCTCTTTCGCTTGACGCTCTTTCAGGACGACGTAAAAAACACGATCTTCAGCCAGACCGATACGACGGTCATTCCGAACGTCACGAACTTCCAGAACATCGGCAAGGTGCGCTCGCGCGGCGTGGAAACAAGCTACCAGGGAGAAGACGTCATGCTGCGCGGGCTCGATCTCGCGGCGAACGTGGCGTATACGCAGTCGAAGATTCTGGAGAACGCGCAGAACCCGGCGAGCGTTGGCAAGTACTTCTATCGCATTCCGCTGTGGCGCGCCAATCTCGTCGCGACCTACCGCTTCGATGCGCGCTCGGCGCTCACGCTGGCCGCGCGCTACTCGGGGCGCCAGTACAACACGCTCACCAACACGGACACGAACCCGAACGTGTTCGGCGGCACGAGCACCTACACGGTCGCCGACGTGAAGTACACCTTCCGGCCGACGAAGAAGAGCGAGATAGGCGTGGGCGTCGACAACCTGTTCGACGCCCGCTACTTCGTCTATCACCCGTATCCCGGCCGCACGTACTACCTCGAAGCGAAGCTCGGCATGTGAGCGGCTCGCTCGCAAGCGTCTTCGTTTTCGTTTGAACCATTCATGCAGTCGAGCCGCGCCGGCTCGACAAGGAGGACCCGATGTCCACGATATCCGACCCGGTGAGCGCGCCGCCTGCGCGCGCGGTCCAGCCCGGCTACCGCACGCTGTGGCGCTGGCATTTTTACGCAGGCCTCTTCGTCATGCCCTTGTTGCTCGTGCTCGCCATCACGGGCACGATCTACTGCTTCCAGCCGCAGATCGAGCCGCTGCTCTACCCGCACCGGCTGGTGGTCGCGCCGGCGGCGACGCCGCGGCTGCCCGTGGATGCGCTGCTGGCCCGCGCGCGAACCGCGCTGCCTGCGGATGCGCGTGCGCTGCGTGCGCACGTCGAGTCGAACCCCGCGCGCAGCGCCGAATTCGTTTTCGCGCTGCCCGGCGGGCGTAAAGAAAGCGTCTACGTGAATCCTTATGACGGCAACGTGCTCGGCACGCTCGACGTCGATCGCCGTTTCATGCAGGTCGATCGCATGCTGCATCGCAAGCTCCTGCTCGGCAAGCCCGGCGAGTTGCTCGTGGAGCTGGCCGCCTGCTGGACGCTCGTGATGATCGCCACCGGCATAGCGCTCTGGTGGCCGCGCGCGGGTGCTTCGTGGCGCGCCGCGCTGCTGCCGCGCTTCGGCGCAAGTGGGCGGCCATTCTGGAAGAGCGTGCACGCGAGCATCGGCATCTGGCTCGCCGTGGGCGCGCTTGCGTTCGTCCTGAGCGGCCTGCCGTGGACCGGCTCGTGGGGCAAGCAGTTCAAGGCGCTCGCCACGCGTGCGAGCCTCGGCGCGCCGCGCGCCGCGTGGGGCGGCGGCCTCGCGCTGAAGTCGGTCTTGCCGGGTGCGCCTGCCGCAGCTAGCGGCAGCGCGGCGCCTCCTCCCGCAAGCCACGCCGGCCGGCAGGAGCACGGTGGAGAGCACGCGGGCCACGACATGGCGTCGATGCCGGGCATGGTGATGGACGACATGCCGCTGCCGCTCGTGCCGTGGGCGGTCGGCGCGCTTCCCGTGCCGCGCTCGCCCGACGGGTCTGCCGCAGCGAGCGCACCGCGCCACTGGACGCTCGCTCAAGTGGTCGCCCAGATGCGTGATCTCGGCGTGCTCGACGGCTACGACATCGTGCTGCCCGCCACGCCCGATGGCGTCTACACGGTCTCGAACTTTCCGCCCGATCCGAAAGCGGAGCGCACGGTGTATATCGATCGGTACAGCGGCGCCGTGCTCAGGGACATACGCTATGAGGATTACGGCGCAGTCTCGCAGGCCATTTCGTATGGCACGTCGCTGCACATGGGCCGGTATTTCGGCCTGGCGAACCAGTTGATCTGCGCGGCGATCTCGCTGGGCCTTGGCGCACTCGCGGTGACCGGCTTCGCGATGTGGTGGCTGCGCCGGCCCACACGCGCGAAGGGTGCGTCCGGCACGCTCGCTGCGCCGCCACGCGAGCGCGCCGCGCCGCCGCTGCGCGCCTGGAAAACCGCTCTCGTGCTGCTCGGCATCGTGTTTCCGCTGATGGGCGCGACGCTCGTGGCGGTCTGGCTGTTCGACCGCGCGGCGTTCCGGCGCGCGTAGCGGCTGCCATCTCGCGTCGACGGCGCTGCGGTAATCTGCGGACACAATTGCGTCTGAACCCGGCTGCGCCAAACGGTTTCAAACGTAGATATGCGGAGATCATCGTGTTGCGGCTAATTTCGGCACTTGGCGCGGCCGCGGTGCTCGCGGGCTGCGCTGTCGCGCCTTATCCGGGTTACCCCGGCTACTACGGCTATGACTACGGCTACCCCTACAATTCGGGCTATCCGTACCCCTACGGTTACGACTACTACCCCGGCTATTTCGGCGGCGGCTACGGCGGCATAGCCATCTGGGGCGGTGGCGGCGGATGCTGCTATCACCACGGCTGGCACGGCGGCGG
Source organism: Paraburkholderia sp. JHI869 (assembly GCF_038900775.1). Lineage (NCBI taxonomy): Bacteria > Pseudomonadati > Pseudomonadota > Betaproteobacteria > Burkholderiales > Burkholderiaceae > Paraburkholderia > Paraburkholderia sp. JHI869. The sequence continues at coordinate 17,317 of NZ_JAYMSC010000041.1, read as the reverse complement.
TGGGCATGGGGGCGGATGGCACGGCGGCGGCGGTGGCCACGGCGGTGGCTGGCACGGCGGCGGTGGCGGCACGTGGCAAGGCGGCGGCGGTGGCATGGGGTCCGGCGGCGGCCACGGCCATTGACAATTCACAGCGCGCTCACAGCGAGACCGGTCGCTTCAACCGGTCCCTGTGCACCGCTGTAGCGCCTACACGCGCCCGTTCACGGGAATCAGCGCGCCCGTAACCGCCTGCGCGTCCGCGCCTAGCAAAAACGCGATCACCGTCGCAATCTCTCGCGGCTGCACCCAGCGCGTGAAATCGGCGTCCGGCATGTCGGCGCGGTTTTGCGGCGTGTCGATGATGCTCGGCAGAATCGCGTTCACCGTCACGCCCTTGTCCTTCAGCTCTTCCGCGAGCGCTTCCGTCAAACGCGCGACGCCCGCCTTCGATGCCGAATACGCGCCCATGCCGAGCCCCGCCTTGAGCCCCGCGCCCGCGCCGATGTTGATCACCCGCCCCGCGCCGCTCTTCACGAGATGCGGTAGCGCGGCCTTCGAGGCATTGAGCGCCGTCTTCACGTTCAGGTCGAACATCAAATCCCAGGTGCGCGCGTCGCCGTCGCCGATGGTTTCCCACCGGAACGCGCCCGCCACGTTGACGAGCGCGTCGAGCCCGCCCAGTTTCTCTTGCAACGTGCCAAACGCAGCCTGGGCCGCCTGGGCGTCGACGAGGTCGACGCCGCCCATGCACAGCGCACCCGCGAGCGCGGCGGGCAGCGCGGCCGCTTCGGGAGCCGCGCCCCGGCCGATCAGCGCCACACGAGCGCCGCGTTCGGCCAGCAGTTGCGCCGTCGCCAAACCGAGGCTGCCGAAACCGCCCGTTACCGCGACCACCTTGCCGTTCAAACCGTTTTCCATGCTCTTTTCCCTTCGCTAGCTTGCGTTCGATGCGGCCCGCGCGATCGATGCGGGCCCCGCTGGCGCCACGTTACGCGAGGCGCGGCCTTCCATCAACCTGCGCTCTATCATCCATGTCGGGCGTCCGCACGTACCGTGGCAAGCGTGCGCTGCTTGCGCAGATTCTCCGTGGTTTCGCCACCGCCGTCCGCGCGCCAGCCCGGCGGCAGGAACACATAGCGCACGGCGGTCCAGATGTTCTTCGCGGTGACGACATCGCGTGCGAGCGTCGCCCAGTGCTCCAGTTCGACGACGAACGGATTGCGCGAGCGCACGGGCGTGACGAGCCCGTAACGGCACGGCTCTTCGGCGCGTTCCTGCACGTAGGTGCCGAACAGTCGGTCGAAAACGATCAGGACTCCGCCATAGTTCGCATCGAGGTAATCGACGTTCGAAGCATGGTGCACGCGATGATTCGACGGCGTGTTGAAAACGTACTCGAGCCAGCCGAGCTTCGGAATCCACGTGTTGTGCAGCCAGAACTGATAGAGCAGGTTCAGCGAAAGGATGGCGAGCACGACTTCGGGACGCACGCCTAGCCAGACGAGTGGCGCGAAGAACATGGCCGGGCCGGTGAGCTTGCCGGTCCACCCGAGCCGGTAGGCAGACGAAAGCGTCAACTGGTTCGGCGAATGGTGCACGGCGTGCGTGGCCCAGAAGAAGCGGATACGGTGCGACGCGCGGTGATACCAGTAATAGCAGAATTCCTGACCGATGAAGACCATCAGCACGAGCGCAATGGTGTCGATATTCAGCGTGAAGAGGCGGTGCTCCCAGGCGAAATCGAAGATAGGCGTGGCGAGCGAAAGCGGCAGGAGCGCGAAGAGTTTGCGGCCCGCGAGGTCGGCGAGCGACAGCCAAACTTCAGACCAATCGAAAGGGGCCTCTCCCTTTGTTTCGCGGCGCTTGCTGAAGGTGAGCACGCATGCCTCGATCAGCGAGACGGCAACGACGAACAACGTGACATAAAGCGCGAGTTTTCCGGTGGTGAGCATGATGGATCGTGTGCAATAGGCGCGTCTTGCGCGGTGAAGAAAGACGCGTGTTGCCCGCAGAAGTCTCGGCGTCGCGTCGGATGAAGGGCACTGTAGAGGCGCGCAAAGGGAAAAACCACGCGCAAAGTATGTCGGGATATGTCACGCGCCCAGCGCGCGAAACACGCAACTACGCGCGCCGCGCCGCGTGTGCGGGCAGCTAGCGGCAGAAGGCTCGCGACGTGTAACACCGCGACATGGTTTACGACGGGACTTGATCAGGACACAGCCCTATAGTTCGTTCCGCTGACACGCCACAGCGTGCCCCCCGAAACGAACCGCAAGGACCTCTGATGAAAACGCTCCCCCTCGTTGTCGCCGCGCTCATCGGCTTCGCCAGCGCCCCCGCCTTCGCCGGCTGGTCCGGCCACGGCACGGCCTACACGCCGCACGGTACGTACAACGGCGCGCACTACGGTTCTTGCAGCGGCGGCACCTGTTCGCATGCGGGCGGCGTGGCCGGTCCCTGGGGCGGCGTCGCCACCAACAGCGGCTCGGTCACCCGCACGGCGCCTGGCCAGTTCAGCAACAGCGGCACGGCTTACGGTCCGAACGGCCGCTCGGTCCAGCATTCTGGCGACACGAACTGCGCCAACGGCACCTGCTCGCACACCGGCTCGCTCGACGGCTCGGATGGCCGCAGCGCGAGCACCTCGGGCAGCGTGACGCGCACGGCGCCGGGCCAATACTCGTCCAATGGCACCGTCACGACGGGCAACGGCAACACCTACGGGCACTCGGCGTCCACGTCCTGCGCGGGCAGCACGTGCTATCGCTCGGGCACCGTCAACGGCTCGCAGGGCGGCAGCGTCTACCACTCAGGCAGCGCCACGGGCGTCGGCACAGGCGTCGTGACGACGGGCGGCGGCACGACCGTAATCCACGGTGGCACGGTCACTACCGGCAGCACGACGGTCGTACACGGAAGCACGGTCGCGACGACTGGCACGACGGTCGCCGTCGTGGCCGCCCCGGCCCCCGTACCTGCACCGGTCGTCGTCACGCCGCCGCCGCCCAGCACCACGGTGTATGTCGCCCCGCCGCCGCCCGCCCCGAAGACGGTGGTCGTCGCGCCGGCACCCGCACTGCAGACGGTCTATGTCGCGCCTGCCGCACCGAAGACCGTCTACGTCGCACCGAAAGTCGTCTACGTGGCCCCGCCCGCACCCAAGGTCGTGTACGTAGGCCAGCCGCTGCCGCGCGCCGTGTACATCGCGCCGCGCCCCGCCGTGTGGGTTCCCGGCCACTGGGTCGGCCGCGTGTGGGTGCCCGCCCACTGGGCCTGAACTATCACTCGCGGCTTAGCTATCGCTTGAGGCGAAGCCGCACGTTTCATTCGCTTTATCAACCGGCCGGCAAGCTACGTCGGCCACCTCACGGAGAACACCATGAAGAAGATGATCGCTGCCCTCGTTTTGTGTATCGTTTCAGCAGCGGTTTGGGTGCCGGCATCGGCTCAGGCCTTGCCAGGCAGTTCAGGCAGCGCGCGCGTCGAACGCATGATGGCGCAGGTGCAGGAACGCTTCGCCGCCGCGAACACGACGCACGACGGCAAGCTCACGCGCGAACAGGCGCAGGCGGGCATGCCGCGGGTCGCACAGCACTTCGACGAAATCGACACGCAAAAGGCCGGCTTCGTCACCCTCGCGCAGATCGAGGACTTCATGCGAGCGCGCGCAGCAGCCCAATGAACGCCGGAGGCGTCACATGGAGCAGGCAAACAGGATCATCGTGCTCGACGACGAAGCCGAACTGCGCAACATGCTGCAGCGCTTTCTCACGAGCCAGGGTTTCGAGGTGCGCGCCGTCGCCGACGGCAAGCGCCTCGACCGCCTGCTCCAGCGCGAGCCCTACGACCTGCTCGTGCTCGATCTCATGATGGAGCCCGAAGACGGCCTGACGGTCTGCCGCCGCCTGCGCACCGAAGGCCAGACGTTACCGATCCTCATGCTCACTGCGAAGGGCGACGCCGCCGACAAGGTGGTCGGCCTCGAAACCGGCGCCGACGACTACCTCGCCAAGCCTTTTCTTCCCGATGAACTGGTCGCGCGCATTCGCGCGCTGCTGCGCCGCCAGAAGATGGCCTCGGGCGAACCCACGGTCACCTCGCAAATGCTGCGCTTCGGCGACTTTCAGTTCGACGTTGGCAAACAAACGCTTTACCGCGACGGCACGCCCGTCGAGGTCCACTCGGCGCAGATGCTGCTGCTCCACGCGCTCGGCTCGTCGCCGAACCGCGCGGTGAGCCGCGAGAACCTGCTCGCCCGTGCGCGCGGGCGCGACCACAACGCGCTCGACCGCAGCGTGGACGTGCAGATCCTGCGCCTGCGCCAGATCGTCGAGGACGATCCCGCCAAGCCGCGCTTCATCAAGACCGTCTGGGGCATCGGCTACATGCTGGTGGCCGGCGTCGAATCGTAATGCGCTTGCGCCTGCCGCGCTCGCTGCTCTCGCGCAACATCGCGTTGCTGGTGGCGCTCGTCGCGCTCTCGCAGATCTGCTCGATCGCCGTGCTGCTGCACTTCGTGCAGCGCCCGCGCATCGAGCGCGCGTCGATCATCTTCGCCGATTACGTGAAGCTGCTCGACACTACGCTCGCGTCCATGCCGCCCAGCGAAGGGCGCGCCGCGGCTGCGCGCCTCGAGACGCGCAACACGGCGCCACCGGAAGCGCCCGGCGAGATGCATCCGAGCCTCGTCGACTTTTTCCGTACCTGGCAGCGCGACGTGTTCGTCGAAGCGCTGCAACGCCATCTGCCTTCCGACCTGCTGGTGCGCTGGGACGCGAGCCACGACGCGGCCGAACCCGCAGCCGATGGCGAAGCTGCGCAGGAGCGCCTATGGATCCGCCTGCACGCGGCGGGCGAGCCGGTATGGGTGGCGCTTCCGATGACGGCAGACGCACGCGCGAGCGGCATCACCACGGCGTTGATCCTCTCCGCCGCGCTCGCGCTGCTCGCGGCGCTCACCGGCTACCTGTTGCAGTGCCACATCAACCAGCCTTTGCGCAAACTTGCGCGCGCGGCGCGGCGCGTGAGCGGCGGCGAAACGCCGCCGCCGCTGCCCACCGACGGCCCGACCGAAATCGCGCAAGTCAGCCTCGCCTTCAACCAGATGACCGAGGCGCTGAAACAGGCCGAAGCGACGCGCGCGCTGATGCTCGCCGGCGTGTCGCACGATATCCGCACGCCGCTCACGAAACTGCGCCTCGCGATCGCGATGGCCCTGCCGCGCGGCAGGAACGACGCGCTCGTGGCCTCGTCGGAAAGCTATCTGGACCAGATCGACACGATCCTCCAGCAGTTCATGGACTACGCGGGCAGCGGCGAGCGTGAAGCGCCGCAACCGGGCGACCTCAACGCGCTAGCAGGCCAGCTCGTTGCCGACTTCGCCGGGCTCGGCCATGAGTTCGATTTCGACGAAGGTGAGTTGCCCGTGTTCGCGTTCCGTCCGATCGCCGTTATGCGTCTGCTGATGAATCTCATGCAGAACGCCGTGAACTATGGGCGCACAGGTCTGACGATTCGCACCTGGCGCGACGGCGACACCGCCTGCGTGATCGTCGCCGACCGCGGCAACGGCATCCGCGCCGAGGAACTGGAGCGCCTCAAGTCGCCCTTCAGCCGCGGCGCGAACGCCCGCACGCATTCGGGCGGCTCGGGCCTCGGGCTCGCCATCGTCGAGCGGATCGCGCGGCTGCACGGCGGCTCGCTCACGTTCCGCGACCGTGAGGGCGGCGGCCTCGAAGCCATCGTGCGCCTGCCGCTGAACCGTCCCTCATCGGGCCAGAACGACGCGCCGCAAGCCGCGCGCGCATGACATGACTCGACATAATTCACGCGTGGATTTCGCACGCCCTTCCCCCCATACTTGCGCCTGAGCCTGAGCAACGGAACGAAGCAAACCGAAGCTCAGACGCCGAAGCACCACAGTCGATAGTTCGCCATCCTGATTAATTAGCGAGTATCGGCAGACACGAGACACTCTTTCAGGCAAAGGACATCGACATGCAAACGATCATCAACTTCCTCGTCAACAAGGCCAAGCGCATCGCCGGCACCACGTTTCTCGCCGGCGCGCTCTTCGCGAGCGGCTGCGCATCGGCAGCGCCGGTCGTGCAAACGAACGGACCGCTCCCGCAGTTGCACGCCGACGTCGTCTACGTCTACACGTTCGACGCCGCCGCCGATCAGGTGAAGCTCGACAGCACCGGCATGCTGCACAAGCTCAAGACGATGGCGAGCGGCGAATCGTCGGCGCAGCAGCAACAGCAAGCCGCGCTGCAAACGCGCGAGCATCTCGCCGATCAACTCGTCAGCGAACTTCAGAAGATGGGTCTGCCCGCCGTGCGCATGGATGGCCCCGCACCCGCCGGCCGCAACGCGCTGATCGTGGAAGGCCGCATCGACACGATGGATTCGGGCAGCAGCCGCCGCCGCATGCTGATCGGTCTCGGCGCCGGCAAGAGCGAAGTGGGCGCGACGATCGCGGTGCTGTTCCAGCCGGCCAACGGCGGCGAGCCGCAACCGCTCCTGAGCTTTGAAACGAAAGCGGATAGCGGCCATATGCCCGGCATGGCCGAAACGGCGGGCGTGGGCGCGGCGGCTGGCCATGTCGCGACGGCGGCGGTAGTGGGCGGCGGTCTGCACGGCGCATCGGAGGCGAAGCGCGACACGCTCTCGTCGGATGCCGGCAAGCTGGCCCGCTCGATCGCGAAGGAAGTCACGCAGATCAGCACGCAGAACGGCTGGATGGCAACGACGACGAAGAGCTAATACGGGGGGAAGCGCGCAGCGCAGCGCGTTTTCGGCGGCGGTTCGATACCGCCGCCGTTTTTTGTTTACTGCGCCTGCGCCTCGCACTGCGCCAGCGGCTCACGGTAATGCGCGAACTTCGACGTATGCCCGATACCCGGATTGAAGCAGTTGCACGGATCGAGCGTTTCGTAAAACGACTTCAGCGCGGGCTTCGCATCGTAGAGATGGCCCACGTTGTGCTCAGCAGGATATTCGGCGCCGCGCGCGTCGAGCAGCTTCCACATCTCGTGTTCCAGCGCGAGGCAATCGGTGCCCTTGCGTACGATGTAGTCCTGATGGAACACATGGCAAAAGAAGTGCCCGTAATAGAGCTTGATCGCGATGGGCTTTTCCACCGCCTCGGGCAGTTGCTCGAACCAGTCGCGATCGTTGCGCCGAAGCGCGATATCGAGCGCGACGATGTCCTCCACTTCGTCGCCATGCACCGCGCGATAGCGCACCGCCGCGCCCGCTGCCGCGAACCGATGCAGAAATGCCTTGCTGCCCTCTTCGTCAGTGCATTCGAAAAAGTCGCCGCTCGACACGCCGAAAAACGTGGTCAGATAGGCGCGCGTTTCGTCCACCATATCGGCGGATACCTTGAGCATCAAATGATGTTCGTAGCGCTGCCGGTAGTCCTTGAGCCGCGCGGGCAGATGGCTGGGAAAACACTGGCTCACGGCCTGCGCCACGCGGTCGGTGAAATGCGCGGGAAAGAACGGCAGCCGCTCGAAAAACGCATCGCAGCGGCTCTTGAAGGCGAACAGCGCGGGCAGTCGCCGCGTGCCGAGATGCTGGATCAAGAGGAACATGTCCTTGCCGTAGCGCTCGGCAATATCGAAAGCATCTCGATGCAGGTATTCGCCCGCTATAGGGAGCTTCGAAAACTTGCCGAGCATATCGCGGCGCAGGTCGGTCAGTTCCGCCGTCTCGTTCGTGCCGATGTAGAACACCTTCGCGCACCGCTCAATGGGAAACGTGTCGAGCCGCACCGCGAACACCATCACCTTGCCCGCCGAACCCGCTGCTTCGTGCAAGCGCAGCGGGTCGGCGTTGTAGCGTGCAGGCGTGTCCGCTTCGATGTCTCGCACATGGTCCGCGTAGCCGTGGTCGGAAGCCGCGCCCGCGTCATGGAGGATATCGGCTTCAGGCAGTTCGCCGCGATCGAGGCGTCCGAGCACGTCTTCCGGCGTCTCGCCAAGACGAATGCCAAGATGATTCACGAGCGCAAGACTTCCTGCCGCATCGACCTGCGCGAACACGGTCATTTCCGTATAGGCCGGGCCGCGCCGCACGAGCGAGCCGCCCGAGTTGTTGCACACGCCACCGACAACCGAGGCGCCCAGGCATGAGGAGCCAATGACCGAATGCGGCTCTCGCCCGAGCGGCTTGAGCATCTGCTCCAGCTGATCGAGCGTCGAGCCCGGCAGGCAGACCACCTGCTTGCCGCCGTCGATCACGTAGACCTTGCGCATGCGCGTCATGCTCACGATCACGACCTCGCGGTCGTAGTCGTCGCCGTCGGGCGTGGAGCCGCCCGTGAGGCCGGTATTCGATGCCTGCGAGATGACGATCGCGTTCGCGGCCACGCAAGCCTGCAGCACCCGCCATTGCTCGACGAGCGTACCGGGCCGCACGACCGCTGCCACCTTGCCCTCGCCGAAGCGAAAGCCCTTGCGATAACGCCGCGTGGCTTCGTCACCGGTCAGCACGTGCTGGCGGCCGACGACGGCTCGCAACGACGCGACAAGCGGCTCGCGCCCGGCGCTCCGGTTCGTGGTGGACATGCGGACGGCTCCTGCGGAAAACAATGATCGCGCAAGGATAAAACCCGCGATCCATTGCGTCCAATATCGCAACCACGCGCGATCAAGACGAAAAAGATATCGATCGCCTTCCTGGCCACGCAGAATCACCCGCGCGGCGCGTGCTTCGACGCATCCCGGACGATGCGCACGAAGTTCTGCACCGTCGGCGCCTTTTCGCGCGGACGATGCACGAGCGCGATGGTCGTGTGCAGCGTACCGCCCTTGAGATCGTGGTACGTCACGCCCTTGGCCTGGATCTGGCGCATGGAGGAAGGAATGAGCGTGACGCCGAAGCCCGCCGCCGCCATGTTGACCGTCGAGGAAATCTGCGGCGACTCCATGCTGATCGCAGGATTGAAACCCGCCGCGTGGCACGCGCTGATGATCGAGTCGTAGAGATCGGGGCCGATCGGGCGTGGAAACAGGATTAGCGGGTCGCCAGCCAGTTCGCCGAGATCGAGGCTGCGGCGGCGCGCGAGGCGATGGCGCGGCGGCAGCACGGCGAGCACGTCCTCTTCGACTAGCGCCTGCGTGGCGAGGCCGCGGCAATCGAGCGGCAGGCGCACGAAAGCGGCATCCACTTTCGCTTCGCTCACGCGTTCCAGCAGCACCGAGCTATTGCTCTCCTCGCACCCGATCACGACGCCGGGATGCGCGCTGCGAAAGCGTTGCAGCACGGTTGCGACGAGCGGATGAAACACCGTGGAACCGGCGAAGCCGAGCACGAGCCTGCCGGTCTCGCCGCGCCCCGCGTTTTGCGCTTCCGCGAGCGCAAGATCCGCGTCGTCGAGGATACGTTGCGCGCGCTCGCGAAACAGCCGCCCGGCCTCGGTCAGTTCCACGCGGCGCGAGTGGCGAATGAACAGGCGCGTGCCGATTTCCTTTTCGAGCTTGAGGATCTGCTGGCTGAGCGGCGGCTGCGCAATGCCGAGAAAAGCCGCCGCCTCGCTAAAATGCAGATACTCCGCGACGGCGAGAAAGTAGCGTAGTTGCCGGAATTCCATATTTTTTTCGTCTTGATGCAACCGGTGGATTGTGAACCTGCCACCGGTAGGCATCAAGACGGCGCGGCAAAACGCTCAGCCCAACCCCATGCGCGTCTCGTCGACGAACTTCTCCGTGGCGTCGTCGATCTTGCGGCCCTTGCGGCCGGTGGGGCCATGAATGTAGACGGTTTTCATATCGACCTGCGGTGCGCCGTTCATGCCGGGCGGCGGCGTCATCTCGTAGTGGACTTCGCGAGCGTGATCGGCCAACTGCAGGCGCGGATCGAATACCGAGTTGAAGCGCCACAGCATGCGCACGAAATTGGTCTGGCCGCGCAGCAGCAGGTGCGCGGCCTGCCCCGCCGCTCCGCGCAGCGCGGTCCAGCCCATGTGCTTGCGATTGAGCACCTGCTGCGTTTTCACGAGTTCCGCGTAGAACTCGGGCAGCGGGAGCTTGGTCGGCACGACGGCGTGCTGGATGTCGTAGAGCCGATAATCGAGGCTCATGAGGCGGCGCGCCTCGCGCTGCCAGTTCTCCGTGCCCGGATACGGCGTATTCACGCTGATATTGACGATCTCGGGAATCTCCAGGCACCACTGGCGGATCGTCTCGAAGCGTTCGCGGTCCCACTCCGGATCGGCAATCAGGTTGATCGCGACGGTAATGCCCAGCGAACGCGCGAATTCGAGCGCCTCGAAGTTGCGGTCGAGGCTGATCCGTTTGCGAAACGCCTTGAGCCCCTCCTCGTCGATCGCCTCCAGACCGAGGAACATGTACTTCAGGCCAATGGACTCCCACAGGCGAAACACGTCCTTGTTGCGCAGAAGCACGTCGCCACGCGTTTCCAGGTAGTAGTGCTTGTCGATGCCACGCCGCTTGATCGCCTCGCCGATCGCCATGCCGTGTTCGGCATGCACGAACGCCACGTCGTCGACGATGAACACGCCCGGCTCGCGCAGCGCCGCCAGTTCGTCCACGACGACTTCGGGGCTGCGCGTGCGGTAGCTGCGTCCATAGAACGTCCACGCGCTGCAGAACGTGCAGTCCCACGGGCAGCCACGTGCAAATTCGATGGAGGCGCACGGATCGAGCGTACCGATGAAGTACTTGCGGCGATGGCGCAGCAAGTCGCGCGCGGGCCTCACAGGATCGAGATTTTCGACGAAACGTGGCGCCGGCCCCGACCCGTGGCTCGTCAATACGCCCGGGACGGCGAGCAGATCCGTGCCGCGCGTCACCGCTTCGAGAAGTTCGTTGACCGAAGCTTCTCCCTCGCCGCGCAGCACGCAGTCGATCGCGCCTTCGGCATGGCGCAGCAGATCATGCGCCGTGAACGACACGCTGTGCCCGCCCACGAACACGAAGCACGAGGGCAGCGCGGCCTTCACGGCCTTCGAAAGGTCGATGATCTCGGGAATGTTGGCCAGATAGTTGCCCGAAAAGCAGAGCGCGTCGGGCCGCCAGTTGCGCACCATGCGCATGAGGTCGCGGTGTGTCTCGACCTGCAGATCGAGAAGCCGCACGTCGTGGCCCGCGTCGCGCGCCGTGCCGGCCACGGATTCGAGCCCCAACGGCTCGAGCCGCAGGAACACGCGCGTGTACATCAGTCCGCTCGGGTGGACAGCAAGCAATTTCATGAAGCCTCCTCCTTGCGAAGGGCCGCTGGTTCGCGAGAGTCTACGCGCGTTCGCGGATCGCTGCCGCCGCGGCGTGTCCCTTGCGGGACACAACGTTCAGAAACTGCCGAATAGCGAACCCAGCACGATTACCACGGCGAGCGCGATGAGCGCGCCGACGATGCTCACCACCACGAGGTCGCGGTAGCTTTCGCGATGCGTCGAGCCGCACACGGCCAGCAGCGTGACCACGGCGCCGTTGTGCGGCAGGCTGTCGAGCGTGCCCGACGACATCACGGCCACGCGGTGCAGCAACGCGGGATCGATGCCGTGCTGGGCTGCAAGCTGCATGTAGGTGCCGCCGAGTGCGTCGAGTGCGATGGTCAAGCCGCCCGAGGCGGAGCCCGTGAGCCCGGCGAGCAGGTTCGTGGCCACGGCGAGCGAAACGAGCGGGCCGCCGCCGATACCGAGCACCCAGTCGCGCACGGCTTCGAACGCGGGCAATGCGGCGATCACGGCGCCATAGCCCACGAGGCTGCCCACGCTCAGCACCGGCAACACCGACGCGTTGGCGCCCGCATCGACGCTTTCGCGCAGTGCGCTGAGCCGCCCGCGATTCAACGCTACCAGCACGATAATGCCGAGCGCGAGCGCGACAGAGACGCCCCACACGCCCGCCACCGCGGAAAGCGTGGTAGAACCCCAGCGCGGTTCGGCCAGATACGAGGCGTCGATGCGCGGGAACACCACAACGTTCATCACGAAGTTCATCGCCACGACGACCACGAGCGGCGCGAGCGCGGCAAAGGGCGACGGCGGCCCGGCATGGTCCGATGGCGCTGCGGTTTGGCCGATTTCGGCGGGGTCGAAGGCTTGTGCGAGGCTCGCACGCTCGCGCACGAGCGAGGACTTGCCGCGCTCTTCGTCGTCGGCGCCGCCGTTGTCAGGCTCGACGAAACCCTCGCCGTTGCGCCGCGCCGCCGCAGCCGCCCGCCCGAGCCACCAGAGGCCGAAGCCCGCCATCACGAGGCTCGCGATCACGCCGAGACCCGGCGCCGCGAACGGCGTCGTGCCGAAAAACGGCATCGGAATGGCGTTTTGCAGCGCGGGGGTGCCGGGCAGCGCCGACATCGTGAAGGTCGCCGTGCCAAGCATGATCGCAGCGGGCATCAGGCGGCGCGGAATATCGGCCGAGCGAAAGAGCGCCTGCGCCATGGGCGCGAGCACGAAGAACGCAACGAAGAGGCTCACGCCGCCGTAGGTGACGAGCGCGCCGCCCAGCACCACGGCCACGAGCGCGTGGCGCGTGCCGAGCTTGTCGATCATGAGACGCGCCACGGCGTCCACCGAGCCGCTGTCTTCCATCAGCTTGCCGAACAGCGAGCCGAGCAAAAAGAGCGGAAAGAACTGAGCGAGAAAGCGGCCCGTGCTCGACATGAAGGTTTGCGTCCAGTGCGCGAGCACCGGTTCGCCGGAAATGAGCGCGGCCAGCATGGCGCACAGCGGCGCGAGCAGCAACACGCTCCAGCCGCGATACGCGAGCCAGATCAGGAGCGCAAGGCTCGCGAGCATGCCTCCCAGGCCGATCACCAGCGTGCCCGCGCTCATTTCAGCACTCCTTCGAGCAGCGCTTCGAAATCGAACGTCGACGCCTCGCCAAGCTGCGCGCCGTGCTGCGCCAGGAATTCATCGGCGGCGCGGCGGCCTTCGTCGCGCAGCATCGTGATAAACGACCATTCGGCGTTGAGCTTCGACGACGAGCCGAGCGTGACGAGTTTCTCGCTATGCACGCGATGCAGGCGCATATCCGCCCAGCGGCGGCCCTCCTCGCTGCCCGCGTCGGCGACTTTGTGCAGCAGCGCCATCATGCGCAGCTCCTTGATCAGCGGCGAGTTGAACGCGATCTCGTTCACGCGGTTGATGATGTCGCGCGCCGAGCGCGGCGTGCCTGCGCGCTCCACAGGGTTCACCTGCACGAGGATCGTGTCGATCGAATCGGTCTCGCGTATCAGCGGCGACATGGTGGGATTGCCCGCGTAACCGCCGTCCCAGTAGGCCTCGTCGTCGATCTCGATGGCCTGGAAGAGCGTGGGCAGGCAGGCCGAGGCGAGCAGCGCGTCGGGCGTGACGTCGGCATTGCGGAACACGCGCGCCTGACCGTTCGAAACCCGCGTGGCCGTGACGAAGAGCTTGATGCGCGAGCGGCGCAATGCCTCGAAGTCGATGGTGTCGGCGAGGATCGTGCGCAATGGGTTCACGCGCCCCGGATTCAGGTCGTACGGGGAGACGACGCGCGCCATCATGTCGAGCGCGACGAACATGGGTGAGTGATCGAGCGTCCAGCGGCCGAGCAGGATGTCGACGGGGCCGCGCCGGAACGGGCTGAAACGCGCGGCGTCGGACACGCGGCGCCAGAAGCGCTCGAGCGCCTCGCGTGCGCCGGCCGCGCCGCCCAGCGCATGGCCGCTCGCGAGCACGGCGGCGTTCATCGCGCCCGCCGAGGTGCCCGAAATGCCTTCGATCTGCAACCACGGCTCCTCGAGCAGGCGGTCCAGCACGCCCCATGTGTATGCGCCATGGGAGCCGCCGCCTTGCAGTGCGAGATCGACGAGCAAGGGTTCGGTGCGGGTCGTGCGGGTTGACGTCTCGGCTTCGGCGGGCATTGCGGCTCCGTTCCAGATCGACCACCGGCGAGATTACAGGAAAAGCGTAAATGGCCGCACGAGAATGACGCAGTGCGCAATGTGCGTCGCCCGCGTTTCGATCGTACTTCCACCGGCGCAAACCGGGCCGGTCGCAACGGCGCGTCGCGGGGGCGTTTGGTAGACTGGATCTCCCCGCCACGCCTTCCCGCTTTCCCGCCTTGCCGTGTCGAATGTCCATCCGCTTCGAGGGCCGCTTTCGCTAACGGGCCCGCTTCCCGCGCTGCTCGCTGAAATCCGCGCTTGCCATGTCTGCGCCGACGCGCTGCCGCTCGGGCCGCGTCCGGTGGTCCAGGCGAGCGATACCGCGAGCCTGCTGATCGTCGGCCAGGCGCCGGGAGCGAAGGTCCATGCCTCCGGCGTGCCCTGGGACGACGCGAGCGGCAAACGGCTGCGCGCGTGGCTCGGCATCGACAGCGAAACGTTCTACGACGCCGCCCAGGTCGCGCTCGTGCCGATGGGCTTTTGCTACCCCGGCCGCGGCAGCGGCGGCGATAACCCGCCGCGCCCCGAATGCGCCCCGCTGTGGCACGCGCGGCTCGTCAAGCAGTTGCGCGGGGTGCGCCTTACGCTGCTCGTCGGCCAGTATGCCCAGCGCTATTTTCTGGGCGGCGAGCGCCACGGTTCGCTCACCGAAACGGTGGCGGCCTGGCGCGACTACGCACCCAATTTCGTGCCACTGCCGCATCCGTCGCCACGCAACCAGGCCTGGTTCAAGCGACACCCGTGGTTCGAACGCGATGTCCTTCCAGCGCTGCAGGAGCGCGTGCGAGCGTTGCTGGCACCCGAGGGCCGCCGCGCGCAATCCGCCAAAAAGGAGCCGACGATGACGAAACCGGCAATCGATATCCAGCGTATCTACGAACCGCTGCCCGAGCACGGGCATCACTGCTATCTGGTGGACCGGCTGTGGCCGCGCGGCCTGAGCAAGGAAAAGCTTGCGAACGTAGAATGGGTAAAGGAAGTGGCGCCGAGCACCGAACTGCGTCAATGGTTCCACAAGGACCCGGCGCAGTGGGAAGAATTCAGGAAGCGCTATCTGGCCGAACTGAACGGCAATCCCGACGCCTGGCAGCCGCTCGCCGAAGCCGCCGGGAAGGGGCACATCACCCTGCTCTATGGCTCGCACGACACGCAGCGCAATCACGCGATCGTGTTGCGCGACTATCTGGCGAAGCATGCGAAGCAGAAATGATCGGGCGGCGCGCGCTGGCCGCCCGCTCTACGCTCAGCACGCTCAGAAGAGATACATCCCCGCGACGAACACCACGCCCGAGAAGAGCAACGTGGTCACGCAGTAGCCCATGATGTCGCGCACGCCAAGGCCTGCGATCGCGAGCGCGGGCAGCGCCCAGAACGGCTGCGCCATGTTGGTCCACGCCTCGCCGTAGGCAATCGCCATCGCCGACTTGCCGAGGTCCGCGCCGAGCGCCTGCGCCGCCGGCATCACGAACGGCCCCTGCACGACCCAGTGGCCGCCGCCCGAAGGCACCGCGAAGTTGATTACCGCCGAGCTGAGAAACACGAGCAGCGGAAACGTGTGCACGTTCGCGATATCGACGAACCACTTCGTGATGACGCCCGCGAGACCCGAGTGGTCCATGAGCGCCTGAATGCCCGCGTAGAACGGAAACTGGATCATGATGCCCGAGGCGCCCCTCGCCGCGCCGGCCACGGCGCGCGCGTAGGCCATCGGCGTTTTGTGCAGCACGAGGCCCGCCGCGAGGAACACGAGATTCACAGTGTCGATGTCGAGCGCGAAGCCCTTCGTGTGAAAGCGGATGCCAAGGAACACGAAGCACAGCGCCGCCACCAGCAGCGAGAGCGCGCGGCTTTCCTCGATGCGCTCGGCAAAGGTCGCATCCGGGCCGAGCTTGCGCTCGACGCTCGGCGGATCTTCGAGCAGCGCGGGATCGACCGAAACGACGTCTTCGGGCTTCGGCATCATGAGACGCACGAGAATCGGCAGCAGCACGATCAGGCCAAGCGTGATGAACGCGTTATAGCCCGTGAAGATGGTCTGCGAGACCGGGATCAGGCCTACAGCCTTTTCCATCGGGTTGCCCTTCGTGGCCGCCACGAGCGGCACCGAGCCCGACAGGCCGCCGTGCCACGTGAGGAAGCCCATGTACGCGGCGGCGACGAGCAGCCGGTAGTCCGCGCCGCGCACGCGCCGCGCCACTTCGCGCGAGAACATCGCGCCGAGCACGAGGCCGAAGCCCCAGTTGATTGCGCAGGCAATCGCGCCCACGAATGCCACCAGCATCACGCCCTGGCCCGGCGTGCGCGCACAACTCGCCAGCGCGACGAGCATGCGCTTGACGGGACCGGAGCTGGCGAGCGCGTGGCCGGTCACGAGAATCAGGACCATCTGCATCGCGAACGCGAGCAGGTTCCAGAAGCCCGAACCCCACATCATGACGAGCGCTTCGGGCGGTTGCGGCGTGAGCGCGAACGCCAGCACGAAGGTCACAACGGTGAGGAGAATGGCGAAGATGAGCGGGTCCGGCAAGATCCGATGCACCACGCCGGTAAAGAAATGGGAAATACGCTGAATCACTTTGGTCTGCTCCTCGTCTGCTGATACGGAATCGGCCGCTTGTTTTCTTCTTTGCGAACCGAGGCCGCGATTTTTGCACAGCGCGGCACAATGCGTGCGCCCCGCCGGCACTGCGCTCAACGCTGCGCATGCCCTGCGATTGTGCGCCTGCGCGAAATAAGCCGTTACATGCTCAAACGCGCCCTAAAAGTCTTATCTGCTACCGTTAACGTTGCTATCTCAATAAATGTCCGGGTGACGCCACCCAGCGGGAGGCAGCAATGCGCAAGCAGTTTCTCGGTGTCGTGTTCGCCGCGCTAGCCGGCATATTCGTGGCTTCGCCGCCCGCGCACGCCCAGTCGCAGGCATTCACGAATCAAACCGTCAATCTCTACGCAGGACCTGCAGCCGATTTTCCTATCGTCGCCCAGATACCGGGTGGCGTGGCCGTGACGGTATGGGGCTGCGTCGCCGGCTTCAGCTGGTGCGACATCGGTTTTCCGGGCCTGCGAGGCTGGGTCTACGGCACCTTCATCAGCTACCCGTGGCAAGGACAGCGCGTGCCGGTGATGAGCTATGGCCCGCGCATCGGTCTGCCGATCGTGACGTTCTCGCTCGGCGCGTATTGGGGCCTTCACTATCGCGACCGGCCGTGGTTCTCCAACCAGTCGCGCTGGGCGCGGCATCCCGGGCCGCGGCCCGTGCCGCCGCCGCCCGTGCGGCCGCGTCCGCCTGTCGGTCGACCACCTGGCGGCGCGCGGCCGCCGAACCAGGGCGGCGGGAATCGTCCGCCGAATAACGCGGGGCCGGGAAACCGGCCGCCCAACAACAACGCGGGACAGGGAAACCGGCCACCCGGCGCTGGGTCCGGCAATAACATTGCGCGGGCCCCTGGGC